>NZ_JBYSWK010000041.1:0-39095 GCF_058781025.1 Heyndrickxia sp. FW510-T9
CAACTTCAGCGATGGATCGGTGGCCTTCCCAACTATATCAAGGTGTATTTGTCGATTCCAATCTGCGAAGTTTGAGTAAATAATATTTTGTTCATCAATTAATGGAACAAAAAGATTTTCCAAGGTGGTTAAAGGTGAGTGATATTCCCTTTCAGCTAAAACAAGGATGAGTTTATCTGAAAAAGGAAAGGCTATTTCTATTCCTGGAGAACCGTATCCATTTGTTCCGAAAAAAGGATCATGCTTATGTGCATGCTTAACAACTGGATTATCGGATGTGTAAAAAGGTATATTAGTTTGATTAACACCAATAAACCAAATATGGGTTGATAGAATTTCTGCTAATCTAAAAGGAAAGTCACCAATTAATAAGTGAACATGCTCCAGCGAATCAAATTAATACTGGGGTTCAGCGGTAATACTACCTATTTTATAGTCTTCTTCATATGATGATGCAAAGATATCCACCATGGCTTGCGTCATAGATTTCTTTGAATCAAAATGAGATTCACGAAATTCTTTTGATCTAACAATCTGGAACGCCAACATTAAAGACAATTGAATACAATCTTCTTGTGATAATGCTCTTGAATATAACGGAGACGGCATCATAATATAGCTAACTCGTATTTTATCCAGCAATTTTTTGAAGTTATTCTCGATATTCTCAGCAAAGAATTTTTCCATACTTTGCTCTCCTAATTCTGCTAACTCCGTAATTGATGTTAAGTTACCTTCTCGAATTATTTTCTGTACTTTTTCTCTATCTTCTGATGACAGTACATTGTAGATTTCCTCAAACGGAATATCATAAAAGTACCTCTCTGATGCAACATTATTAATATTAGACAGAAAGAATCTATTCGTCTGTTTGTCATATACCCAAATTTGATCCTTCTTATTTGCAAAATACTTTAAATACGAACGAGGAACATAGTGTTGATTTTTTACTTTGACCACAAGGAGCCCCTCCTATTTGAATGAATGTTTTCTCAATTCTACCATATTACCTATTTTGAATAACTTTTCAAAGCCGATAACGGTCCCTTGTTGAAACTTTATGTAAATAATCTACGTTTAATAAAAAGGGATGTAACTAGAGTGCATTAACAACATTTAGGGATGTTTTTTTACATAATCTCAAAACCTATGATTCTGGAACACATATATTACAAATTAATTTACGTGTTTTAAGGAAGGATTGGTTATATTTCCAAAAATTATATTTTTTCACCCATAGTAAATAGGTTGTAATCTTATAAACAGCTACCTCTGTCTATCAATCATTATTGCTGATTATTCTTTTGGTATAATTTCAAATCAGAAATCAAAATGTAATAATTAATCATAAGAGGAAGAAAAGACCTGATTTAGTTGATGAAAGAACAATATTTTACTGATTAGCGGGGAGAATCTTATGGCGACAAGTCAAGCAAAACCATATCGTATAGCTGCTGATAATATACCTTTTGAACATGAACAAAAGGAAAATATATTTAACACTTTCTTTCAGTTTCTGACTATTACAAAAAACACCCTAATCCTGGAGCATGCCATCTAGTCTCCAGCATTTTTCATGTCTTGCTAACACTGAACAAAAAATTAAAAATGAACTATGTATAGGAGAAGTAAAGAACGGATTTCAATATTTCGACCATTCATGGATAGAGATTGATGGTAAGGTTTTCGATATTGCCATTCAACTGACATTAGATGAATCCCAGAATGCTCCAGTCTATGCAGGATATGATTTGCTAACCGAAGTAAAGCCTGAAAGGATTTACGGATCCCAATCACGTACAGGCTTTGATAAAGATGCAAAACAACTTTTGAAAACTCCTTTTGTAAAATACATGGATGCGTATCCACATTTTAGAGAAGGGGCATGGAAGATTGTTAAAGTTGTTGGTAAAGAGCTCCGAATAAAATTGGATATTGTTGAACTTCGACAGAGATACACAAATACAGAACGCACTTTAAAATCAAAACCATCTTAAATGTGGGGTTTCACTCTTTAAGAAAAGAAAGTCTGCCCAACGAAGTCTTTATCTTTTAGAAGAATAAATTTATTTTATAACTTCTAAAGCTACATAATTTCATATACTTAACTCAAAAATGCTGTTTATAGCAGTATGTTTTATGATTTAAAAGGCCAAAATATACAAATAGTGCATAAACCTGCATATTTTTAGGCTCATTAATTACTTCTTATTTTGTTAAAGCACCTTAGTTGAAAAACTCGGAAGAATTGTTTAATTAAATGGATTTTCTCCTATGAATAAAGAAACTAAAATTATATAATAGGGGATAATTGGGGTGTCACTAAAAAAATGGGGTAAATTCTCATTTTACATACAGACCTCTCTATGATATTAGCCATATAATCTTATAAAAAAGGAGAATTACAGATGCCTAATTTTACTTCCGTTGAAACAGGTCACTTAAAATCTAAAATCGTTCGTTTTGTTGTGGATATCAATGGTACGGAAGCCTTACATGTGTATGAAGTACAATTTGCCGTTTACCCTGGCTCTAATAATGAAATAATCTATTCTGGGGGATATAGACGAATTAACGTTGCTGAACAAGGTGTAATTGAACTATACCCACTTAAAGCAAAGAATGATGAAGATGCATTAACAGAAGTAACTGAAAATATCAAGAAAAACCATAGTTATCGTTACGAGTAAACTAAAGAGAGATCTACTGGATCTCTCTTTTTGCCCAAATCTTCTCAGCTATTCTACCCAGTTAGTTGGGAAAGGTCGTAATTACTTTGAGTTATGAAACTGTTTTGCAAAAAACAAATGAGTTCATAACATTAGGAATATACATTTTCCCCTTTAAATTCCGCTCTTTCATCATAGTTATTGCTTGAAGTAAACCATCAGTAATTTTTACACCAGCCATCCTATTACATAAAAATTCAGCTGGAAAATAATTAATGAACTCATCTTCATTACTAAATGTTTTGTTAGTTTCATAGGCATAAATTCTAGTAGTATCAAGAGCACGAAAACTATCAATTGAAAGTATCGAGGAATCAACGTTACCCATTGGAAACAGAAGCCGATCAAAAGGTTTGCTATTCGACCAATGTTGTCTAACACGTCTTTTAATATTATTCGTGGTACCAATATACAATTGTGAATATTCATCGATCACTATAATGTAATATCCAGATTTTCCATCATATAAGTTTAGATCATACACCTCTATGAATTGTTTATTCCGTTTAAGAAATCCTTCTATTTCTTCACAAAATTCATCATGATTTAACAAAGAGAAATATTTCATGTTTAAGTCGTAATTTTCCAAAGCCTCCTCTAGCTGATTTTTACACCATTCATCTGTGTAAATTTTACCTTCTTCATCAGCATAAATATCCCTATCAAAACGAACTAATGAATTTTTGTTACTAACAATTGCATATTTTTCTCGTGTTAACTTCAATCCACGTTTTCCTTCAAGTACCTTTAGTCCAAAATGATATGGCATAAAAATCCTCCTTCTGTTGATGGTACCTTCAAAATCTCCTAATAAATTGATTCATTTGCTCTTAACATAATTGTACCGAAGACATCAGCAGCTTTCTATTGCTGAGTAAATAATCTCTGAAAATAACTCTCAGTTATGTAGAGAGATAGAGTTTCGTTCAAACATAAGAATGCGGGTTCAGGTAGTTATATATTCAAATAAGAAAATGAAAACTCTACACATAACTTTTTAAGGCACTTTTCGAAAAATTTTAAGTCCGGTTCTGTTCCCCATTATACGAACTCAATTTCTTTTTTTAGAAAACTTAAAGGGATAAGAAAGTCGCTCCTTCCTTATCCTAAATTTCGTTTAATTCTCTTTTTGATCACTTAAATTTTTCAGTATTCTCAAAATCCTCCGTCTAATGGATGCACAGTGTTCTTCTATCTCTGCAAAAATCTCATTCGATATTATTTCTTTGCTAAGGGATGTTTGCAGCTTGCTCTCAAGACTACTTAATGCTTCCAAAGCATTATTGAAAAACTTAAATTTCCTTGCCATATATAGTTGGTTTGATTCAGACAAATTGGCCGCCACTGAACCTGCTATATTACGGAGTCCAAATACAAGATCTTTTTCCTTCCAAAATTCTCTTCGTTTTGTCATCTCATATATTCTTTCAACAAGCAATAGAGAATCTTTATATACTCCAAAATTACTCAGATCTGGAGTGTAGGGACTCGGAAGATCTAACCCTTTTCCTTCGTTCTTACTTATGTTGGCTAATGTTTTCGTCAAGATGCCCGTCACGTATAATGACAATTTATTCAGCTCTTCAAATTTTTCATGAGAGATATATCTCTGCCCCAAAGATATATCCAACCATGTTGATACTTCCTTGCAAGACCCAATTGCGATACTGTACTGATTGAATTTTTCTCTAATGAAATTCTGCTCCCCAATAACAATACTCTTCTTTATAGACTCAGCACTTCTCGTCAACTGATCAACTAGATGGTCCTTTTCGTAGGAAGGGTAATGTTTGCAGATTTCATATACCTTTTCTTCTAGCTCTTTCGCTTTTTTATATCCATGAAACTGTTTAACGTCTTTGATTTCTAAAAGTGGTTCTTTTGTCCTCACTTTTATCTCCTCCTGTCTGGATAATGCGTTTTGGGAAATATGATTTGAATTAAATTGAAGTTAGCATTTTGAAGTTTTTTTGATTGAGATGGTTTTAGATAGAAGTAGTCTTCGAGGTTATCATAAACTTGATTAGCCCTATAGTCGTTTAAATACTTTTCGATTCCAGCCTCTTCAATCGAGGAAATATCGCCCATATCTTTCAGAACCCATATCAATCCTTTTTCTGCGAGGTTTTCTAAATACATTCCTACATCTGGAAGACTATAAGAAACACGTTCCCTCTCTTTGCGATACGATTCCTGAATTTGTTCAACTATTTTATTCAATTTGATCATCTCCAATTTTTTAATGATAGAAAAAATATGTTGAAAAATGAAAAGAAGAGGTGGATTGCTTACGGAGTAAAATCCCTAAATACAAAGGGATTACCTATATCACAACCTTCGCACCAAAATGCAACAAGTAAAGAGGTTGGGAGTAGATATTCAACCAAACCCTTTCTTAGTGGAATTAAATGGGGATGAATATTTACTTGGAGAAATGGTTAGTGAAGACTATGTGGATTACTCCTTAAACAAAGCCTCCCTGATCCATCGGATCTCCATATACACCGCCATTGCTCAACTTCTCCAAAAGGCAAACGCCCCTACAAATGTAGACATCCGCTTAGCTGTCAATGTTCCAATCAACACTTACAAAGATTCTGTTCAAAAAGAGAAGTTTACGCAAATGGTGGAAAATCAAAAACGTACCATCCATTTTATGGTCAACGGAAAAGCATATTCAATTGATTTAACCGATGTCACAATAGCTTTTGAGGGAATGGGAGAAATTTATGCCAAGCCAGACAGGTACAAAGATAAAAATACAATCATAGTTGATTTAGGTGGGTTAAATACGACGTTTTGTACGTTCAAAGGAATACACCCCTTAGTCAATACCATGATTGTATCGGATTTAGGCATCAATATTCTTAAAGGAAAAATCGGGAAAATCATCAACGAACATTATGGGCTTTCTGTTTCATCCGATGATCTGGAGCAGGTTTTACGAAGTGGTTATTTTGCAAGTAAAGGAGAAGCTTACGAAGACAGCAAAGTGTTTATCGAGGAAATCAAGTTTGAACATCTTCAGCAAATTGTTCGGTTTGCGAAGAGTCGGGGGTATACCTTCAACATGAGCGACATCCACTTTATCAATAAAACACAGTTCATTCTCCTTTTATAACTAGCTTTGACACTTATGTCACAGTTCTTATAACTCTCTCTAATTATAGAGATAGAGACTAAAAATCAGAGTAATAATTAGGAGGCAAATAAAATGGTACAAACAGCAACAAAATTAAAAGTAGCTATTTATGTAAGGAAATCTAGAGAGGAAGAAGGAGGTGCAGAGGAAACCCTCCATAACCAAAGGGAAACTTTGATTAGAATTGCTGAGCAAAAATGTTACAGCTATGACCTATTTCAAGAGGTAGAGTCCTCAATAAAAGAAAATAGACCTGAGTACCTTAAATTAAAAAATGAGGTTATGCAAGGTAAGTATGACAGAATATTAGTTACCCATGTTGACAGATTAGCTAGAGATGTAGGACAACTTGATGAGTTGGGCAAACTCTGTATAATCCATGATGTTGTAATTGAGACTCCTGACAATATCACTGACTTTACTGATGAAAATCAAGAACTACGTTTGGCTTCACCTCAGTATTATCAGCTTATGAATACAAAAGAATTAGGCACAGATTAAATAAAGGTAAATATGATGCTGTTGCACTTAATAATAGATGGATAGGCTCAATAGCTCCAATAGGATATACATGGGATAAAAATACAAAGCAATTACTTGTGAATCCTGAGGAAAAAAAAATAGTGAGAAAAATGGTTGAATTAGCTTTATTTGGTTACTCCTCAAGACAAATAGCTGACAAAGTTAATGAGTTAGGCTATAGGTCTAGAAAAGGTATTCCTTTTAAGACAGACAGAGTTTTAGGCATTTTGCACAACAGGGTTTATCTAGGAGAATCAAAGTATAACTCTAAGAGGATGAAAAAAGTAGCAATTGCAAAAGATACTCATGAGGCAATAATGACTGAGGAGGAATTTAATCAAATACAGGCTCTTTTTAAATCTAGAAGGTCAAAAGAAAATCTACAGTCCTTAGGAATTAAATCTCCTGTCAATAAGCTATTAGTATGTGGAGTTTGTGGAAAGGGTATGACAATACAGCTTAACAATAAGGTTAGAAAGACAGGAAGAAATTACTCCTTCTATCAGATTAGACCTTGTAGACATCAGATTGACCTAGAGACTCAATGCCATAATGGAGGATTAGCTATCTACAAAGTAGAAAATGCAGTCCTTGAGGCTTTAAAACTGTACAAGCTGGAATTAGAGCAATCCTTAGTAAGTTTATTAAATATGGATACTTCAGACATTGAAATTAACATTAAATCTAATTTAGATAGTCTTGAGGCTGACTTAGCAAAGCAAGAGAGAAAAGCAAAAAGGCTGTTAGACCTGTATTTAGATGAGGAAATAGACAAAGACTCTTATCAGCAAAAGAAACAGGCTTTAGAAGATATAATCTCAGCTCTTAAAAATGAAATTAACCTTCTTGGCAATAAATTACAAAGCCTAGATGCCTCTGCTCAAGCAGACAAAGTAACAGGTATAATTGAGATGCTTAATAATTTTGAGGAGATGGAGTTAGAAGAGCCAAAATGCTACATTAAAACTGATTGTCTCAGGAATTGTATTTACTAAAACTACTGATACAAACAATGAGCCTGTAATTGATATTAAATGGAGAGAGCTGTAAAGCCCTCTCTTTTTTATTCCTTTTTAATGAAAAGTTTTTCTGCTTGTTCATTATACTCCTTTTTCATATCAGCTAAATCAGATAGGTATCCTTCTGGAAATTTATATAAATAAAATCCTGTTAAATGATGACCAGGAAGTTCAATAAATTTTTTTTGCATGTAAGCAAGTATAAATCCATAGATACTTGTATCCTTATCTATTTTTTCACTTGGCTTTTTAAATACTCCATCATCATAGTCAGCATATAAACTTCCATTTTTATATTCATTTAAAAATAAGACCATTGATTGTCTAGTTTTATACTCCTTTAAATTAGCCTCAACATCTTTTGATTCATTAAAAAAGTTCAATGGATTAATTTTTATTTCATTGTCTATATATTCTTTAAAGACTTTTATAAAATGAAAATCTTGCTCATTTTTACCTTTTTCTTCTGAAAGGTGACTCCCTTTCTGGTTAGAATTATATAAGTCCATAGCTTTACTAATTTGCATTGCTGTAGAATAGCTCATAGAAATTTTTCTTTTATGGTCTCTTATCCTACTATTAAGATACTTCCAATCAACTTTTATTCCATTATAAACATTGAGAGCAGCTGAATAGAGCATAGGTAATTTTCCAAACTCTTCAAAGGCAATATGAGAACATAAGTAAGCTCTTGCATACCTATCATGGTTAAATAGCAACTCAGCCTCTTCTAGTAGTTCACAAGCATTTTCATATATTGTTAAAAAGAGCTTTTCTAATTCATCTACCTTTAACTGATTAATTTTCATCCCTATTCTCTCCCTATAAATAATTATTTATATTTATTGTATCTTTACATGCACAAATAAAAAAGGAAAAGCCTTAGTAGCTCTTCCTTTTAACTTGCAGACTTATTTTGTTTTATATTGTAAAGGTCAATTAATTTCTTTGCCAAAATATCAAGGTTAGGCTTACCATGAATATTTACTGTTACTTTATCCTTTGTTATGAAGGTATTAACCTCTTTAATATTACTCTGTTCTATATTTTCCATGCTGTACCCTCTCTCAGTAAATTATTATTTCCTCATTACTATAATTAGAGAGAAGGTTTCCTACTGTGACAGGCTGATTATCCTTTGGACAGATAAACAATAAAAGAGAGACTGCTTATACAGACTCTCTGTAGGTATCTGTATTCACTTCTACAAGGATTAGACTTGCACCATCAGGCACTTTAATAGCCTCAGGCTTGCTAGGAGTAGGTATCTGCTCATTATCCTCCTCAGAGATGGACAGAAAGCCTCCAAGTACATCCTCAGCCATTCTAAGAGCCTCCTGCATATCATCTCCACAAGTGAGATAGCCTTTTAAATCAGGAAAGCTGACAGCTACTCCATCATCATCCTTTTCAAATAGTCCATAAAATTTATACATAGGCATATTATTATACAGCCTCTCTATACTCATCTGTATCTACTTCTATGTACACTAGACTGGCTCCATCAGGTAAAGATGCTTTCAGCTTATCTACAGGGCTAGGAGATAATAGCTTTCCCTCTACCTCCATATCTACTAACATCATGCCTAGAGCATCCTCAGCCATTACAATAGCCTCCTGTAAGGTCTCTCCCTGTGTAATGCATCCATCAACATCAGGAAAAGTTACAATGTAGTTCCCCTCATCTGTAGGCTGTATTACTGCATAGTATCTATGTACTGACATTCCATTACCTCCTTATTTTCTCTTATTCAACTTACAATTTATTTTTTTGCATATCAATAATGTTTTTATTTGCCTCAATTCTTTGCCTCTTGCCTTACCTCCATCCTATTAATCGCTTTTCTATTTCCTTAAAGCCCTGAACTATTGTTTTATAGAGTTTATTCAATCCCTGACTCATTTTGTTTAACTTCTAATTGATTTTTCTTTTTCATATCCTCAATCAATTTTATGTCCTCGCTATCTATTACTTCTAATAATTTTTTTACTAATAAATCAACATTCAATTCACCAATAAATGTTACTTTCAAAATGATTTCCTCCTATTAAAAGAATAATATAAATATATAACTATTTTCATCTATTTGTAGATATATTCCAGTATACTGTAATTTTAACAAAAAACTTTCATGAGCTTTCGCTCCTAACCCATGAATGAAAATAAATTCCTCCTGTCCATAATGATAGTGACACAAACAGTTTGTAAAACGTGGTCTTTTTTGGTGGCTCGACCCTGTACAAAAAACTGTTTGAGTGAATTTGGTGTTCAACCCTTTGTTAGCTCTTTTCTATTGGAAAGATGACTACGTACAGAAAAATGCTTATGTTCAAATTCACTTGCTGTTTGTGATCTTAATTATTAAGGAGAGCTTTAATGGAGGTATTTATTGAAAGATGTGCTGGTTTGGATGTTCATTCAGAAACAATTGTTGCTTGTATCATAACGGGGAACAAAGAGGAACAAATGTTTAAGGAAACAGTAACTTTCCCTACTCTCACCAAAGATTTGTTTCGACTATTGAAATGGCTTGAAGAACATGATGTGACCCATATTGCGATGGAAAGTACGGGTGTATATTGGAAACCTGTCTTTAACATTTTAGAGGATTTTTTCGATATTACCCTCGCAAACGCCCAAAGAATCAAGAATGTTCCAGGGAGAAAAACAGATGTATCAGATGCAGAATGGATCGCTAAGCTTCTACGTCATGGATTGATAGAAAAGAGTTTTGTTCCACCTATTGATATTCGTGAACTACGAGATTTAACTCGGCTTAGGAAAAAATGGATTGGTCACATTACATCTGAAAAGAATCGTATTCAAAAGGTATTAGAGTGTTCGAATGTAAAACTAGGGAATGTAAAACTAGGCACAGTTATTTCTGATGTTTTTGGAGTTTCAGGAAGAAAGCTCCTAAAACAACTAATCGATCAAGGTTATGTAGATGAATCTGATGTTGAAACGAACATCCACGGAAGAATGTCTGGGAAAAAGCAGATGATTACCGATTCTCTTTTCGGTACACTAAACGACCATCAAAGATTTCTTATACGCCAATCTTGGCAGCACCTTGAATACTTAGAATCACTCATTTCAGATGTAGAAGAAAGAATTGATACCTTGTTAAAAAACTACCAAGTAGAACTCCAATTGCTTTTAACGATTCCAGGAATAAAAAAAGATACAGCAGCTATCATTATTGCAGAAATTGGTGTTAACATGGGTCAATTTCCAACCTCTCAACACTTAGCCTCATGGGCTGGAGTATCACCGGGAAACAAAGAAAGTGCTGGGAAAAGATACAGCACCAAAACAGTTAAAGGTAATCCGCACATAAAATCAGCGTTGTGCGAAGCAGCTTGGGCTGTTTCACGGTGTCGCAATCGATGATTGGCAACAAAATATTGGTCATTAGCTGCACGAAGGGGAAAGAAAAAAGCACTCATAGCGATATCGCATCGAATGCTTCGAATCATTTTACTCCATGCTTATTAATAAGGAGCAATTTAAAGAAATACAAACTAGTTAGTATAACCAAAACCTAAGAAATATATACAAAGTTACCCTCCCACAGGTAGCTCTGCTTTCTAATTGACTTTTTTAGGTTATTTCTAGGATTTCCCTTCCCTATCAAGTGTATACGGGGGAGCAAAGAATTTTTATTTTCACAGAAAAAGAACCCTTGATAAATCAAGGATTCTTCACAGAATTAGATACCGGTGGTCAGGGTTGAACCGACACTCCAGAAGGAACACGATTTTGAGTCGTACGCGTCTGCCAATTCCGCCACACCGTGTCATTACTGACTTTATTCCCTACTTTGTTAATGCTTACTGTATAATTTTCCATACGATTATTAAATACCTTAAATAAATTGTAACACTTAAAAATACTTTTACAATATATTAATTTCTGACTAAGTTTCAATTAATATAATTTATAAACTATTTACGGTGCAATATTTTTTATTGTAAATCTCCAAATAATGTTTTAGATAAAAATGACAATTTCAATTTCGCCTCTTCAATTTCTTTATCTGATAATTCATTTAATACAACATAAACATCTATACCATCAAAAAAATTTAATGCAAGAGTTTGAGTTTTAAAACCATCAATTGGACTAAATTGGTAAGAGAAAACTTCTTTATTCTCCCCTTTTACCTCAGTATTCCAATGCTTTCTTTCATTTTCTAACAATTCACATGATCTAATATTAAATTCTGTACCTTCTGGATCTTCCGGATGATTAAATATTTTCGAAACAGTTGTTACCTCTCCTTTAAGTGTTTTACCATTCTCATGAAAATACAGCCCTCGTGCTATTGATTCAAATGAGTGTCTTAATTTGTGAGTATCTACATTAACCCATGGTACAGGTAATTCTTTATCCTTGATTTTAATAATTTCGCTTTTTTCAACGTCCAATAATTTGCTGTTTCGCTTTCTACTTCGTTCAATTTTAGTAAGTGTTTGTACATAATCTAAACCATTATTTCCTACTTTCCCTGATAATGTTACCATTAAATATTCATCTAAATTTGATTTTTGCAAATTATGTTCATCACATGACGGAACAGTAATTAATCTTTCTCTAAAGGATTTATCAAACATAGATTTTACATCTTTATCCTCTGTAAACAAACAATTTGGTGGAACATTCTCCATAGAAGTTGCTTTTTTTTCACACCAATAACAAGTTTTTTTTAGCATAAACTCACCTTCTAATTTCTTATTATGATTATTTGCCTTTTTATCTCTCATAATCAAAAGTCATTTCTAATGAAAACTATCCTTTTAGTGCATAAATTAACCTTACAATATTTCACATAAAAAACCACTCCAAATTCAAATACCATTAATTATTTTTTTAAAACAGTTGTTTTCCCAATTCCATATTCTCTTGCAGTATTTTTTGCGCTCTCACCTGTTTAATATAAAGCTAGTACTCTTTTCTTTCTCTTTTCTTCAATAGCAAATCTCTCCCGTATACGACCACTTTATCTCTCATTTTTAACCCTGCTTCAGTTTTTTGATTTGAGACTTTGATATCTCAATCGAGTAGAGGGAAAATAAATTAATATATTTTCGCCCCTCTCACAACACCGTACGTACGGGTCTCGTATACGGCGGTTCAATTTATATTACAGTGTGTACTTTTAAATAACGTTCTAAGGCAGAGGGTACTCCCCTCTGCTTTAGTCTTTTGTTTGAGATTGCTCTTTGGACGACTTTTGATAATCCAATATATCGGTAACCTTTTCGACAGAAAGTTAATCCTTTTGCTTCTTCCTTCGGAATCCCTAGTTGAATTAGCGATCTGATTTGTTTCTTCGGTACCTTCCATTGCTTCCAGATGATTACTCTGATTCTGGAGCGCAGCTTCATATCTGTTCGTTCCATGGCTTTTTTCATATTTGCGATTCTAAAGTAATTTACCCATCCGAATATGACTTGTTTTAGTTTTAAAATTCTGAAGTCTAGTGGTACACTCCAATTTCGCTTTGTTAATTTTCGAAGTTTCCTTTGAAATTTTTGTATTGATATGGCATGAGGTTTTACTTGATATTTCCCATTTTTAGAATCATAATAGTACCCATATCCCAAGAATTTTAACTCTTTTGGGCGAGAGATTTTACTCTTCACGGCATTTACTATCAATCCTAATTTTTCTTCTATAAATCTCACGATTGTTTTCATCACTCTGTTCGCTGATTTTTCGCTTTTCACAAAGATTAGGGCGTCATCAGCGTATCTCACGAATCGCAATCCTCTACTTTCTAGTTCCTTATCAAGTTCATTCAACATAATATTACTCAGTAGAGGACTGAGGTTGCCTCCTTGCGGAGTCCCGACTGGTGTTTCTTCATATTTCCCATTCACCATAACCCCACTAACGAGATATTTTCTTATTAGAGAGATAACGTCTCCATCGTCTATTGTATTGGCTATAATTCGCATGAGTTTATCGTGGTGGACCGTATCGAAGAATCTTTTCAAGGTCAATGTCCACTACCCAATCGTGTCCGTCATTCAGAAATTCCAAGCTTTTTATTATTGCCATCTCACAACTTCTTTTTGGTCTAAAGCCGTAACTGAATTCACTAAATTGCTTTTCAAATATCGGACTAAGTATTTGATGAATGGCTTGTTGAACTACTCTATCCACTACTGTTGGTATTCCCAATTTGCGCATCTTTCCATTTTCTTTTGGGATCTCCACTCTTAAGGCAGCTTGTGGTTGGTATTTTCTTGTTCTGATGCGCTGGCGCAGCTCATCCTTGTTCTCTTTCAGATATTGTTTTAGCTTATCGACTGTTACTCCATCGACCCCACTTGCGCCTTTATTTTTATAGACACGTAAGTAGGCTTCGTTCATATTTTGATTACATGGAATCTGTTCTAAAAGTTTCACACTCGTTTCTCCTTCCCTCTCACGTAGTAAGTGATATCCCCCTTTTTTTGATTATCCTTTGAGATACGCTCATACTTTCACCATTAACACATTCGGGGTTCGTCACTTACGCATTCGTGGTGTTGAAACACTATAAATTGTTTAGCCCTTCATGAGTTAACTCATTACTATGGCTTCTGCTGACTTCTTGCGGTTAACCTTTTCCGACTGTACCTGAGTACATCCGCAAGACCTCCCAGGGTAAGACAACTATCTTTCCTCTTTTACTCGCCTGATCTACTTTATAAAGTTACGCACATCTTTTGGACTTTGACTTGTTATGGAGTCTCATCCCTTTATCAAGCCTTAGTATCAGATTTCTGTTCGTCGAGCCAAGATTTTATTCCACACTTCCTCCAGCCCTTACCTCACGATAAGTACCTTGCGCTTCCTTAGTGGTTGGTCGATGTGTACCCCCACAGTGGACTTTCACCACCAAGATAGTTGCCATGCCTGGCACACATAAAAAAGACCACTCGACTTAAATCGAGTGGGCAATTTTGGTGTCTGACTATATTATAATAGAAACAGCATTATTACTTACTTTTCTTGAAGAATAGATTTTAATAAATCCATTGCTGGTTCATCATTAGAATCATTTGTACCTAGTTCACCTTTAAAGGCTTTAGAAAGCATAGATTGTTTTAATATTTCAATATTTAATATGTCATCTACAATCTTTTCTGATTCTTTGTTTATTAATAAAATTTTCTCAATCTTTTCTACTAAAATTTGTTGTTCTTCAAGACTAATTAACGGAATTTTAATTGACTTTAATGGCGGAATATTAATATACGGTTGATCTGATCCGCCTAATCTAGACTGCACTTCTGTTAAAAATATTGAAGATGTCATATAATAATAAAGATATTTTTGATTAATTTCTACTTTCGGTCTAATACAACCAACACGCTGATACAGTATAATTGGTAAATCCTTTTCTTGTAACATTGTAACTTTTAATTTATTTTGCGTAATAGGTCTATTTAAGGCAATAACGATATCACCTTCATGCAAAATTAAATTTGGTTCTTTTTCAAGATATTCCATTGGCATATAAGTAATTTCTGTCCAATCAGTAGTCCGATAGCTTACATTTTGAATTTTTAACAGTTTAATACCACTATCAGCATACTCAGCTTTTTTAAATCCCTTTCCAGAAAATATCTCACAAATTTCTCCTAATGAAACCTCTTTCTTTTGTGGGTTTAACAAATATAGCTTACTTAATATCGCTGCCCGACGAAGTTCAAATGTCACTTTTGCTTCTTCAATTAATTGCTTAGCTTCATCAAATTTAGAAAATAGAATATTAATTTTATTAGCAATTTTTATTTGTTCTTTCATTGGAGGTAAAGGGACAAACTCATTTTTAACATTACTTAAATTTAATTCGATTTGATTTGTGCTTCCACTATATGAATTCTCTAATTTCCCTTGTACAAAAGGACCCGCTAACCAGTAATATAGATACATAGGATGTATTAAGCTCGGTATCGCTCTTACAACTGTAACATGAGAATCAGCAACAGTTTTATTTTCTAATTCTCTATCGATAATAGCGAGTCTCCCAATAGTACCTGTACCAGTAGAGTTCCATAAAATATCATGTTTTCTTAAAAAGCGTTCATCTGTATACTTGTCTAATGAGTTTTCATCAATATAGCGAGCAACGCTAATATCAAATCCACTCCACTGTACACATTTTTGTGAAACTACAATAGCATTTGAGAATTCAACATATCTTGGTGATTTACCACGTTGAATGTATTCTGTTACATCTTTTAATCGTAACCATACCCATTCATTCGGTAAATTAAAAAGCTGCCCTTCCTCTGGCACTATCAATTCTTCCAATAACTTATCCAACATCTTTTTCTTCTTACTCACGATCCTTCACCTCAATCGCTTTCAGTTCTTCTACCACTTCAACTAATAAATCCATTGCTTGTTTTAACTTATCAATTGCTATTTCTGCTGATTCAATTGGATCTGGTAAGTTGTCGTAAGCAGTTAATGATTTATCTGCAATCAAACCAATATCTAAACTATCCTCTTTTGATACGATTGCTTCACGTGTAAATCTATTCCATCTTTCATCTTGTACTTTCGTGCGATCTTCTACATGATACGCTTCGATAAATCCTTCAAAGTGCTTTTCTGTTAGTGGTGTACGTTTCCCAAACGATGGCATATTTGTACGTAGATCATATACCCATAATTCTTTTGTATTACCTTCATCTTTCGTTCCTCTCTCAAAGAATAACACGTTTGTTTTAACACCTTGTGCGTAGAAAATCCCTGTAGGTAAACGGAGAATAGTATGTAAATTACATTTCTCCATTAAGTCACGTCGAATTTGTGAACCAATCCCACCTTCAAACAGTACATTATCAGGTAATACAACTGCCGCGCGACCTGTTCCATCCGTAACAAGTGAATTATAAATTAACTGTAAGAAGTTTAGTTGTTTATTTGACGTTTCAAAAGTTAAGTCATCACGTGTAGCACGTTCACCGCCTTTTTTGGTCCCAAATGGTGGATTCGTTAGCACTACGTTAAAATTCTTCATCCACTTTCCATTTGAAGATAGTGTATCCCCTTGTTCTAGACGACCTTCCATGTCGTGTAGTAATGCATTCATTAGAGCGAGGCGGTGTGTATCTTTTACAAGCTCCATTCCTGTGAAGGCTTCTTTTTTTTGGAACTTTGCTTGCTCTGGTGATAAATCAAAGTAGTCATCTGTTTGCTCTTTTAGATAACGGTCTGCTGCAATCATGAAACCGAATGTCCCAGCAGCTGGGTCATTACAACGCTCTCCCACTTTTGGATCAATTAATTTCACCATTACATCAATGAGTACACGCGGTGTGAAGTACTGTCCTGCACCAGATTTTTTCTCACTCGCATTTTTTTCAAGTAAACCCTCGTATAAATTTCCTAGCCCTTCTTCTTTTGCATTGTACCAATCTAATGCATCAATAGATTTAATTAATTTTTCAAGGTTTTTCGGCTCATCAATACTTGTTGCCGCTCCACTATAAATTTGCTGTAAACGCTCGTTTTTTATTTCACTACTTCCAAGCTTTAATAATAGACCTTGATAAAATTCTTTTAATTCAATACCTTCTTTAGCTAGTAAATTATCCCATCGATAGCCTTCCGGAATTACTTCTTCCATTTCTTGCTCTTTCATCATTTTTAAAAATAAAATATATGTTAATTCAGTTACATACTGTTGATATGTAATCCCATCATCACGTAATACATTTGCCAAGCCCCATAACTTTGCTACGATTTCTGTGTTGTTCATTTTCTTCCTCCCGTACTTCCATTTAATCAATACTTATTATAACCGCTTTCGACCTTTGTTTCTATTAGAAAAGGAAGTTCTAGTAATAGAACTTCCTTTTCTTCATTCTATAATTCGCTTATCTGTTAAAATAGCAAACAAATAGGATGGTGCACGTAAATGTTGAAATGGTACAGTATTTTTCACCGGCAATAATTGATTCGCTTTCTCAAATACAGATTTACTAACAATCTGATTTGTTGTTGAGAGTTTTATACCATTTCCTACTAAATGATAAGTGAATTCTTTACCTTTTATTTGTTTGAAAGTTTGACCTTCATTTTCAATAATACGAGTCCAAATTTTCTCCAACATTTACTTCACCTCATTAGCTAGCGTACAAGCTATCATTAATAAGCTTCACTATTTTATCCACTTCTTCACCAAGTTCTTTCTTCAATCGTGTGTAACCACCTTGACTTTTAAACGGTTCCTCTGAAAAAGCTTCTTCTGGATTAGGTGCAAGAATAGGCATTTCAATTAATTGTTTTTCGATACGTTCTAGCCATTTACGTTGTCTAGGTGTCCAATCATGCATAGAATAAACCTTTTGCATTGCATTTTTCACACGTACTTCCGTTGGTACTAACGCTTCACCTAATGCAGCTTGGCGGATAAAACTAATAATATCTGCTGCAATTTCTTCATTCTTCGCTTGCTTCCAGGCAGTTTGTAAATATTCCTTTTTAAAATGTTTCGTTGCCAGAATTACTTCAATCTCACGCAAATCTTTTCGTGTTAAATCTTTTGGTCTGGTACATACAATTTGAAGAGCTGGAATCTTATTTATATTTTCCCTGATGAACTGTACGAAACCATCGAGGTAATCAGCTGGTCGTTCATTTCCTTCACCATAGCCACGATTTACATCTGTCACTTTATCTTCATGTTTGGCAATTACTTGTAACTCTTTTGGTGTTTTGTAGTCAGCTACATACTCAAATAAAACGCTATCTGCTTGTGCTTGCCCAGGTGTATATCCTTTTAATTCTTTTGCCCAATCATCAACAGTCAATCCTTTAGATAATTGCTCAAACTGTTTTTTAGCTTCATCATTTAACTTTTGCTTTTTACGTTGAATTTTCGCCACTAATTGATCTAAATAGTGTTGCGCCTCATCTTGTGTTTCTGCTTGTACAAATGATTCATGAAGTTCCTCAATCGTTACATTCTGTTGCTTTACAACTGGCCTCATTTCGGTATATTTTTGCAATTGATTATAAATACCAACTACATCGAAAATACGAAAATGTGTTTTTCCAATTTCAGGGCACAAACGTGTTGCACGTCCTAACATTTGGTCATATAAAATACGGGACTTAATACGACGTAAAAAGACGATATTGGTAATGGTTGGTACGTCAATACCTGTAGTAAGTAAATCTACTGTGACAACAATATTTGGCATACGTTCATTTTTAAAACGCTTAATCATTTCATTCGGGTGATAAATAGAGCCTGTAATTTTTACAATCGCATCATCTGACACGTCATCTTCTCGGTCTTCATATGCTTCTTTCAAAAGACGCACAACTAGATCTGCGTGCTGGTCCGTTGCTGCAAAAATTAATGTTTTTTCTCTACTCTCTGGGTCAATATAGTCCGTTAATTTATTCAAAACTGCGCGGTTAAATCCTTCTGTAATCACTCGTTTATTAAAGTGTTCAACATCAAATTTTAATTCATCCTCAAGTTGCTCTAGTATGATATCACCTTGCTCTGGATCATACACTTCAACTTCTTCACCTTTTTCAAACTTAATACCATGCTCTTTTAGTTCTGTTTCAAATAAATAAGGTGGTTCATGGTCTACTAAATAACCATCCAAAACCGCTTCTGTATATGAATATTTATAAATAGGTGCACCAAATATTTCCGTTGTATGAAGTGCTGGTGTTGCCGTTAAACCGAGAACAGTCGCATCGAAGTAATCAATTACACGCCTATATTGACTTACATACTCATTTTGGTCGCGGTATAAGAGTTCTTCATCAGACATTTCTCGGTCACTTGTATATCCTCGATGTGCTTCATCAACAATAATGAAGTCATATTGTCCAACAGAAGGTAATTCTTCGTTATCACTATAAAACAATCTTCTAACCATACCTTGGACCGTTACAATATGTACCTTTGTTTCAACATCAGGTGTCATATCTTCAAGAGCTTTTACATCATAAATAGATGAGAATGATAAACCATTTTCCATCTTGGAATCTTTTAACGCATCCATTATTTGCTGTCCTAGTGAATTTCGATCAACTAAAAATAAAATGCGCCGAGACTTCTTCGCTTTAATAAGACGATACATTAGTGCAATTGCTGTACGAGTTTTCCCCGTACCTGTTGCCATTGCTACAAGCATCCTTCTAGCTCCTTGAATAAGTGCTTCTTCTGCTGCTAGTACAGCTTTTTGCTGATAATCACGTAAGCCAAATTTCGTAATATCTTCTGCTTTTAGTCGTTCATTTGCTTCCCTATCATCAACATCTAAAAGAAGTTTTAAGTCGGCTGGTGAGTGCCATCCTTCTAAAGCATGTGCATGTTTATTTGGTATGCGTGAATCCCAGAACCAAATGCCGGACTGGTCCTGCAATTGTTTTAAGTAAGGGCGGCCATTTGATGCATATAAAAAAGGTACTTTATAATCCCCGTTTGGTAGAAGTAACTCAATGCCATCTTTTTCTTCCACTAAACGAGCATATATTTTTGTTTGACTTTCAAGAGCAGCTGGAATGTCCCTATGCTTTGCTTTTGCTTCTACAATTCCTACTAATTGTAGGCCATTAAACAAAGCGTAATCAGCATACTTTGTTCCAACTCTCCATTCTGCAATTGCCATATTTTTATTTTTTTCTGGCATTGTTCCGCGTTTCTTATAGTTAAATTTTTCAGTATCAACCATCCAACCAGCCGCACGTAACTTATCATCAATAATTATTCGTGTTTGTGCTTCTGATAATCGGTGCTTTTGAATGTGTTGTTTTGACTTCTTTTTTCTCTCTACTTTTGTTTCTTTGGAAATTACATCTTCAGCGATAATATCTAATCGTTTAATTAATTCTTGTTCTTTCTGTGATATTTCTTGTTCAAGTTCGTCGATTCTTGTTTGTAACTGTTTTTCAAGTTCATTTGTTTCTTTTGGCTCTTCGTAAGCTTTAGGTGTAAAATTCCAATCAACATAAACTTCCATAAACCAAACAGAGAGCTTATATGCCAACTCAAGAAGCATTGTGGCTTCTTTTGGTGTACCGAAGTTTGCTTCGTGGGAGGCTGTATTTCCTTTACGGCGTAGCGTATCAAATATATCTAAAATTTCAGGTTCCGCTAAACCTTCACGACGTAATGTATTAATTCGGTTTACTTGGGTTGTACCATATGCCTCTCGAATATTATCAGAAGCAAGAATGGCTTTTGCAATCGATTCCCCAAGCAACCGCAATTTCATAATTGAAGTATGAGGATCTCGATAAATATTTCGTTCAGCACTCTCTCCTAACTTAGCTAGTACCTCCCACTCACCTGTATAGAAAGCAAAATTGCTACTCAAAACAATCACCGCACTTTTCAAAATTGTTACTTTTATTGTACAACAATTTTCCTATTCATCAAATTATTTATCTAGCTAACTTCCCACCTTTACTAAAAGTAAGTATCCTTTCTATTTAAAAAAGCACCTTCCACCAAAAGTGGTAAGGTGCAACTGCCATCTTTCATATAAATCCCCTTCTTAATTACGATCCGCTCTCCATATGTTGATTATAGATATTCCCACTTCAATTTCAAAGAACTATAATCCATATTGCTCATAGGATTTTTTTCAAAAAGATATTTTGAAACCATATTTAAATTAGTAGTTGAACCATTATAATCGGGATCACTAATAGGTGTCTTAGAAATAAAGTCCCTTACTTCTTCATATAAATTTTCGTTATTAATGTCAACCCTAAAATAATGCCATAAAGCGGCATAAACTATACCTAAACCAATACTAAATTTATTTAATTTGGATTCTCCGTCTTTTAAAATTCTTGGAGAAAATGGATATTCCATTTCATCCGCTAATTTAAGAATAAATTCATTAAAGAGTTCAAATTCATTAATTAAGTTTGATAAATTTTCTTCTTTTCCTTCTTTAAATAATTCCGATTTTTTCTTAAGAAAATCCTTGGATATGTCACTTGCATTTCTAATGTCAATTAAACCATTCTCAATAATATTTAATATTACACATAATTCTTGGTGATTTCTTTGTTTACTGTTTCTTACATTCGTTATATTATATATCAAATATAATTTGTTTTCTTTTGTATCCTCATAATTTCTATATTCTATAAGTTGATTAATGAATTTACTTATATATTTATTTGATTCAGAAAAATAGGTAACCATTTCAATTTCTTGTACTTCCAATTTCTTTGTATTAGTATTATATCTTTTAAAAAGTTCGATTTCCTCTTCAGATTTATCAAATCCCTCGAACTCCAAAATTGATAAGTTACTTCCTAAAATTTTTATTTTATCATCAATACTTAAATCAGAGAATCTGAAATTATTATACTCATCTCTTAATTCAAGTCCCTTTAAAGGGAATTCATTATTAATATATCTATAAATAGCATTTAAACGGTGCTGCCCATCCATTACATGTCTCATCTTATATGGATTTTTATTATTTCTTATTAGAAAAATTTCTGGTATGGGTATGCCAATTAATAGTGATTCAATAATACTACTCTCTTCCTTTAAAGTTGACTTATAGCTTCTTTGATAATCAGGACTAATTATGATTCCATTAATATAATCCATTACATCATAGGGTTCATTTACATCTAACTTTAGAAATTTTTCTCCTTTTTCGATAAACTTAACTATATCTTGTACGGAAATTTCTGGTCTTTTATATTTAATATTTGAAGAAAAATACCTGATCATTTTAATTTCACTCCTCCTTGCATAACTTCATAGTTAAACCTAATTGATTTTGCTAAATTTTGTTTATCGGGATATATACTTTCAAATGTAATTCCTAAACTAAACAATTCCTTAAGTATTTCTTCTTTATAGTCTTTATTTATTATAGCAATCCCACATTTATCCTTTAAGTTATCTAGAAAGTCTTTTTTATCCATGTAATCTTGTTGAGAAACCCTTAAAAAACACCCTTTTTGAAAGTGGATTCTCTCATCTATATTTGGTAATTTAATAAAGTAAGAGCAGGAAGAATAATCTTTTAAATACTCCCTTTCACTTTCCATTTGTAGATTTATTAGCTTCTCTTCTTTATTAATTGAACTTTTATTAAATGATGCTGAATCTATAAAGAAAACAATCGAATGATTCTCATTGTATGTGTAATCCTCTATTGCGAATAATAAAGATATTATATGTGCTTCTGTAAAATCAAGGTATTCAGTAGGTAAACCATAATGTTGCCCTTCTGCACGTAATTCCTCCACAGTTCTTTCTCTTGTGTCTTTTATGTAATGTGCTATTCTTTGTCTAAAAGTCTGTTCATATCCTTTTGCATGTACATCCTGTTTTTTCTTATGAATTCTATATAGGGAAGGTTCTAAATCATAACTACAGTTTTTTTGACCTCGTGAAACTAAATTATTGGGCATCCTTGCTTCAAGGTCATAAATAAACTGAGTATAGTCACTTAGTGAATTTATTAATCTTACATTAGACTTATCTTCTATTAAAAATTTGTTAGCAATAGTTTCTTCTACTATACTCTCATCCCAAATATCATTCTTCTTTTTTTCATCAATTTTTTGAATTAATTCTTTAATATCAATCTTTAAATTACCATCAACAATTTCATACATCTCTAACAATTCTTTTATTGTTAAATGCTTAATATTCTCTACATCTTCAGTATCTTCAGCACTTTTCTCTACCGAAGAAGAGGTTCTTTCAATAATCTTCACACCATCTAATAAATATAATAAATTTCTGTACAGTATTTTATTATGGTCTTCAATTAAGAATCCTTCAAATGAATTTTCAATATCTTGTTTTTCAAATTTCTCATTAATCTCAATTATTTCTTTTCTATAATTTCCATATACATAGTAATAGGCATCTTGGTTTTTTTCTAGGATTTCAGATTGCATCTTTGCTTCTTGGAATATCGAAAAACTAAATATATCCATTAGTTCACTCCCTTTATTATTACCGATATTATAAATAAAAAGGACATCACAATTGTCACATTAATTAAAATTCAATATTAAAAATACCCATAACATTCGTTATTTTCGTTTAATGCAAAGAAAAGAGATATTTATTTGTAATGGATAAGTCAGGCAGTAGCCATTCCAAATCCAATAAAGAAAGTACCAACGCATGTACAAAATCACACGCAATTTCAACTTAGACAATGGGTTTTACCAATTAATTTTCAACTATTTGAAGAAAAGGTGAAAATTAAGAAATTAAATTACTGTACGAAAAAAAAACGAGTCATTTCTTTGTAATGATACCTGAACCCAACAAACTAAAGCTTTGTTGTACCGAGGGACAGGATCCATAACTATTAAATCAAATAACTTAATATCCTTTATCAATGATACGATGTTGTACTAATAAATGCATAGTATCAAAAGAAACTACCAACTTAATAAACTTTTAACTCCACTCCAAACAGTATTTACACCTGATTTAACTGTATCCACAATAGATTTAACCACATCATTTGCAACTTCACGGACCTTTTGAACACCCTTTAAAACGGTATCTCCAACTATTGAACCTGCCATGTATCCTACTGTTCCACCAACAAATCCTCCAACGACAGTACCTACTGGACCAAATACTGTTCCAATAGTTGCTCCAACCGTAGCAGCTTTAGCACTAGCTGCTATTCCAGCAACTGTTGATATAGTAACCTGCTCCATTTTATCTATTCCTTCTTTTATAGTAAGTTCACCAGTAGCCATTTTGCCAATCACTTTTACATTTTCAATTGCTACGTGAGCAATATTTGCAATAGTTCCTGCTGGTGTACCTTTTGGTATAACAGAAATAAGCCCCTTTTCTGCACCTACTTTTATAGCTCCTGCAGCCGCTGCTTTAACTCCAAAATCAGCACCAGATATCAAAGCGGTTTCTAGAATCTCTTCCCCGTCAATCGATTCCCCATTCCAAACTTTTTTAGCAACATTAAATCCTACTCCCATTGCTGCACCCATCAAGGCGGCCTGTCCAGCCTGTTTTCCGATTCCCATCGCTAAGTCTTTAGTATGATATTCGCTCCAATTCAGATCATCCCATTTCCCACTTTGAGCCTCCTTTTGTAAATCCTTAGCAGATTGCTTTGAAAGTGGGTTACTTCTCGTTCCATCTGGTGCCTCTATGATATTTGTTGAATTTTTTATATCAATTTCTTGGCCATCTGGAACTAATTTTCTCTGACCTCTATAGTCTCCCTTTTTAAAAGCATCTAGAGTACTTTCAGCATCCTTACAATATTTTGATTGATATCTTCTTACAACTTTACCGTTACCATCAACAATCACAACATCTACAGAATTTTTAGCATAAACTTGTCCTTCTGGTTGTAGAACCTTTGCTCTATACTGACTACCAGTTGACTCTGCGTTCAAATTAAATGTTTGAGCATGATATTGTTCGGCTATGAATCCATCTAGTTGCGGATTTAAATTTACCGCACCATTTTGAGTGATAATTGTTTCATATAAAGCATCATTCGCAGAACCTAGTGCTGTATCTAAATTTTGAAGATATTTTAATGTTTCCTGAACTCTTAGATGTGCAGTAGCCTTTTTAGTTTCAGAGGCAAACCATGACTCCTTGCTTCGACCATTATTAATTGCTTGTTCAAGTGAAAACTTTTTTTCTTCATTCACTTTTATTGTACTAATAATTTCAGTACTAATTTTTTGTATTTCCTGATCTGATTTCTCAGGAAGATTAATGTGCAATTCCATCGATAGCCATTCCTCAACTGACATACTATCTTTATGAGCAATATAACTTTCCATGAATTTCTTTTGAATAGGCTTTAAATTTTCAGCATCAATTCCTATTAAAAGGGGTTCAAACATATCATCTATCAATAAGATCTCATTGTTTTTCACTTCCAGCATGATTTAACCTCCTTACTTAACATCTGCTTTATTCGCAGGCTTAATATCTATTTTGCTAATAGTATCTTTAATTTGTGAAATTTTTTCTTTTAGAGTGCTAGAAATAGATTTAGTATCCTTAACGGACTTTTGCATATCTGCCGTAGTTACAGTCTCTTGCCCATCAATAAAGGCATTTTCAATAGTGTCTTTCACTACAGCCTCCAAATCTGCACCATTAAAACCTTCTGTTTCTTTAATTAAAGCAATAGAATCGATATCTTTTGTCCACTTACCACGTTTCATTAAATGAATCTCAAGAATCTTACGTCTTTCCTCTCCATTAGGTAAATCGACAAAAAACAATTCATCAAATCGCCCTTTTCGTAAAAATTCTGGTGGCATCTTTGATATATCATTAGCTGTTGCCACTATAAACACCGTATTCTCTTTTTCTTGCATCCAAGTAAGAAACTGCCCAAACAGGCGGGTTGTAACATCACTTCCACCGCCATCTCCACCGACACCTGAAAAGGCCTTTTCAATTTCATCAATCCACAGTACACACGGACTAATAGCTTCTGACAGTTTGAGTGCCTTTCTCATGTTATCCTCAGATTCACCGACATATTTGCCTAGCAATCTACCAACATCAAGACGAACCAGTGGAATTTCAAAAAGTCCTGCTGTTGCTTTAGCAGTAAGGCTTTTTCCACATCCGGGCATACCAATAATCATAATACCTTTTGGAATATCAACACCAAATTTGATTGCTTTATCCAAATTACTAAAAATCTTGGCTTTTTTCTTTAACCATTCTTTAAGATTTTCAAGACCGCCAATGTCGTCAATTGTTTCCTTAAAATTCACGATTTCTAACATACCTGATTTTTTTATAAACTGCTCTTTTTCCTGAAGGATCAATAGCTTATCTTCTTCGTCAATAAACCCTCCGTCTTGGTAAGCAAGATTTAATATTTGTTTAATTTGGAACTCATTTAATCCCTTAAAAGAAAGAGCGATATCATTTATTATCTCCTGGTCTACCTCAATATCAAGATCTCTTACAAAGCTTTGAATAATACCCATTATTTCAATATTAGTAGGTAACGGAATATCGAAAACTGTTATATAATTTTCTAACTCAAACGGAATAACAATTTTTGAGGACACTATGAAAATTGTTGAGTTATATTCTTCACGATAGAGGTTATCCTCGGCGATTCTCTTTAGCAATGCAATTACTTTAGGATTACTCAATTGATCATGAATGTCCTTCAGAACAATAAATATATCATTTTCAAATCCGTCATCCATAGAAATTTTCAAAAATTGTTCCAACTCACATTCCATAACTGGACTCTTAGTGTGAAAATTTATTGCACCTAGAGCATTGTTAAATTCAACGATCTTAGCTCCATGTGATACATTATTTAACGCTTCATCGATAACTTTAAAATCAAAATGATTAATATATATAATGGGGTGTAAAGCATCAATATATGAAGCCAATATATCTTCAGATTTTTTACGCATAAACTACACCTCCATATACAGTAATTTATGTTTTGAGTTGTTACTCTTATAGTCAATACCTTCTATTATCATAAAGTTCTTATTAATATCCGTACTACTTAAATCTCCACCTGAAACACCAGCACTTCGAATATAGTTCCCAACTTGCATTGACAAAATCAAGTATTTTTTTCCTTTAGGCTCAACATCCTTCCAATAACCATCTGTTGCACCTGAGAACTCTCTTAGGTTTTCTCCTAGTATTTCAATTAATTTGTTATAGTTATTTAGGAAATTGCAGATTTCCTCATACATTTTACTTTTATCCGAATCGTAAGTAAAACTAAAATCTTCTGTCACCGTCACAATATTCCCATTTTGATCCTTAGTGAGAATAGGCAGATATTTTTTACGCATATTTTCATTCATTAACATTACGAAAATAGCTAGCGGAGCAAATTCTAAAAAAGTGTAAAATAACCCTCGGTAATCCATTAAATACAAACTATAATATTTCTTATCTATTTCTTTAATTGCGGATTTGATCTTCGCAATATCATTTTTATTTTCAATAATAGAGTCAATTAATTGTTTATATCCTGTATGATAATCATCTATAATTGCAGATACCTTAAAGTCCATATTCTTATATTCTTCCAAGAAATATTCTGTTTCCTTCTTATATTTCAAAATGTATGTATTTTCTTCAATGGAAATAGGATCAACCTCTACACCAAATAAAACAATTAACTCTTTTATCAAATTTAATGTATCTAAACCATGAAGTTTTTCTACCATTTCTAGTTCTTTATTATATCCCCGTACATTAAGCCAACGTTGAAGAAGTTCATTATTATAATAATTAAGAACATCCTCAATTGAAAAATTATCTCTTAAATCTTCCAAAGTTCTTACTGGATTCCCGTCACATATTAAATTAAACTTAATCGTTTTAGCCATAATCTTTTCCTCCAACTTTTTTCTCCTATTTTAAGCAAATCGAGCCTCCTTGGCTCCTTAACCACATATCAATTCCATTACCATAAACCTCACCACTAAATCCAAGTGATGTACCTTTTTATAACGGCAGATAAACTAAATGTGAATATTAAAAGGTCAAATTAAGACTAAATTTTTAGCTGGTACAGAATTAAATTTGCCCTGTAATAACCAACTTGTTGATTCATGTTTTTCAAACTTTCCACCAATGCCTAACCCATATTCTAATACTTTTGCGCTAAAATCAGCGTTAACATTAAAGTCTTCTTTATATTCTAATTGTAAGGAAAATTTTCCTAAATTAAATTTTAATCGACCACGCACTATTTCCTTCCATGTGTTCTCGTGTTCATACCAAACTAGATTGTCTGGTAACTGTGGTGCTATCTTATTATTTGGAAGATGAAATTCACTAATAATACCACTAGCTGAGCTTTGTTTAGATTCGAAATTCACTTTAGAATTAATAGGTACACCATCAACAGAGAAATTATCATCCATATTAGCAGCGAAATCTGTTTTCCAACCTGTCTTATGTACAACTTTTATTTCGGTTGCCCCTAAATGAAGTAATAGATTAATAGCTTCTGCCCACTTGTGTTCAAAGGTTAGCCTATGAAAATTAGCAAATGGAAAGTAGGTATCCTTATCTACTGGATGTGCAACATAAACTGTGTTTTTCAATGGATGACCAACTTGGAATTTTAGTTTCGACTGCTCCTCTAAAACGATAGGTTTAATATCTTCATTTTCCCAAACTTTATCTATTGTGAAGTCTTTCCCATTTGTTTTTTCCTTGATGCTTCCAATAACATTAGTTACAAGATTTACTGAAGGTACTAATGATAACTTCGTCCACTTTTTTTGTTTTAAATTATCAACTATTCTCGAAGGATTGAACGAATCGTGAAAGGTTTCTTTTAACGAGTCAAATACCACATCTGCAGTATCCTCAAGAAAGTTACCTTCATTTTTTGATTTTAAATCTTTGTATCCATCCACTATATGAATAAATTGTCTTTGACGGTATGGCAGTGATAATAGCTTTTCTTCTCTGCTCATAAAACAGCTCCTAGTTTTTTGTTAAATTTTATCATATTACCATGATTATAGTACTACTCCCACTAAAATTACATAATTATTTTCTTTTTGTTAATTCAAAATAAAAAGCCATCAGAGCTGGGATTAGTTTTGTTTATATTTTTCTTAATCTTTTAGATTATTATCAGTGCTTATTCAAGTTTTGTAAAAGAAATCCTTGCATCTACAGGAATATCAAGAAAACTATCATCATTTAATGTAAATTTCTAAGATATATAATTTGGTATAATAATATAAAAAAGATGAATTGGGGTATCTGTATGGAATTTACATTATTGGATAATGGCATAGATTCATTAAAAAAGACACAAGACTCACTCAAAAGATTTGATGAACTACATCGACCAAATTCATATCATCTTCTCAAAGATGCAATTATATATCTTAATCATGGAATTGAAATATTATTAAAATACATATTATCGAGTAGGAATGAATCTTTAATATTTAAGGATATAAAAGTGTACATGAAGGCAAAGGAACAATTAAAGCATATGCCTCCAAAAGTAAAAGGATTTGGCACATACTTAGAAAAAAATCTGGCAACTGTATTTGATGTTCCAAAAGATAAATTACAAAATAAAATATTAGAAACTATTACCTTAAGAGAAGCAGTAGATAGAATAGAACTTTTATGTGATATTGAAATTACGAAAGAATTTGGGGATTCTATTTACTTAATTAATAAGTATCGGAATGATATAACTCATCACTCAATCAAACTAACTTCAGAAGAGGAACAAGAATTAATAAAGGAGTTAAAAATTCTATACCTTAATATATTAGGTTTTTTTGAAGAACAAATTCCTGGAATATATGAAAAAGTAGATTTAGAAAGATTTGAAATAACACAAGCGGAGATGAAACAATGGCAAGAAGATATGGAAGATTTTTATCATGAAAAAGCAATGAGTGATTTAAGTGAGGATGATTTATGGTAGAGGCGTAACAAAGTTACGCCTTTTTTTATGTTTAAAAAGTTATACATTTAAAAGAAACTTTTTATAATTAAGCATTCCAATTGATTTATCGGAATACGTTACTAAATACGCTTAACGTCAAGCTGTGCTACCAACACATTTTTTATTAATATACTAGTGGACTTATTTGAATTATGCCCATAAGCACTTTTAAATCTTCTTCAGGAAGATTTTCTATTAATTTTCTTTGGCTATCTTGGTTTGGCACCAAGATTACTGCTGAACATAAATCAAAGTAAAATTCGTTAGATGGTAACCTCCACTCTCTTTCATGAGTCCAATCTATCAAATTGTTTGCATTGTTAAGGTTAAAGTCAACAATCCTCCAATATTCATCAGGGGGCAGTATTTTCTTTGCTTTTTCTTTTTCTTCATAAAAAACGGGCCTTGCCCCTTTGTTAAAAATATATTGTTTAGGAAACGCTATCCCATAATATGAATAACGAGTTTTTCCTAATAGTTCATGCTTGAAATTATTTTCATGAAGAATGTTTTGCAATACACCTGAAATAGGTGCATCTTGAAAACAGATAGCTTTTCTATTTCCTGTTATAAAACCTGAATCTGTTGAACTTCCATTAAGCTTTCTTTCCTTAATTATTTTCAGCAAACGGTGTAAAGCATCTAAATTTATTGTTCCAAGAGGACCAATTTCATCTTTGGTCATATGGTAAACAAATCCGCTAAGGTCTGAACGATATTGTAATCGTTTAGACCATTTTTCACTATCATATCCCATTGTTTCCACCTCAAAGTATTTTTCAGTTAATTTAATAATATAAAAATCTATTAATATTTGACAATAAAAAAATAACGCCCAAAATTTTGGCATGCTATTCACTAGAAGTATGGACAAATCTTTCATCTTCGCACATCGCTTCTTGTTGCAATTGTTTAATAGCTTCTGCTCTTTTTGCAGCGTTTTCTTGAATTATTGGTATTTTAACTTCCATTTCGGGGTCTTTAGGGAAAGCATTCACCCATACCATGATCGCCATTGATAACAATATCGATATTGCACTGACACCAAGCAGTATTGTATTCACAAGGTTCTTAAACTTTTTCATGGTTTTCATTCTCGAGCAGTTTCAAGTCTTCAAGTAGTTTGGGCGTTTCTTCAAAAAAATAAACTTGATACCCAGGTCTGTTTTTATCACGCTTGGTATATAAAAAATTGTGATTCCCACGAATCAACTCAACTATTGTGCTTTTTTGTATACTCGTATTTCCTTCATTCAAATTCCTCCCCATTGCCATGATCGTGGCTCCACAACGAATATACCTATTTGTATTATTAATTCAATCGTAATCGGTTTTTCTTATTTTCTGTCAGAATATCCTTCATAAACCATATTCAGTTTTAGAATATGTGATAAAATAGTGAACAAGATAATTTAAAAACAAGTAATACGAGGTATAAATAAATGAATTATTATCAAGCTAGAATCTCAATCGAGACAGCTAGATTATTAGAAAAAATGAGATGTGATTATGAAACAAAAATAGGTGGAACTGTTACTAAAGGAGATTGCTTAATAAAAGCCTTTGAAGATTCTCGCTGGGTTGAAGATTCTTCTTATGATACCGATTGGAAAAGAATACACGAAACCCCACTTCCTATAATCAATAAATCTGATTATGAAGTTAGTTCTACTGCACAAATGCTCAAAATACAAGTAACAGATGATGTCAAAGAGGGAATTCAAGACTTAAAGATGAAATTACCCGTTCTTATCGGAACTCGCTCTGTTACAGTTGGGGTTTGTATTCGCGGGATATTAAAAGCAGCTTATATCAAAAATAATGATTTTTATGATGAAAAGAAAAACTCAGATATCAAAACTGATATGGCAAAACTTTTTGAAGAAAAGAGGGAACTGGTAACTTCAAGTTTTGATAATGATATACAGAAGCAAATTATTGAGCTGTTAGACAATCTTGAATCTGAAATATTAAAACTTCACTAAATAATAGAACATTACTCAGGAAAACTTATATTTCTTGAGTTTTTTTCTGTTCAATAAACTTTCTTACATTTTTTAGCACATTATTTATGAATTAACTTTTCTATTTTGATAAAATATTTTTGTTGGGGAAAGAGTAAGAAAATTACGAAATAAATTACGAAAAGCATTTGAAACCAAAAATGCAAATGGCAAAAAAGTTAATATTTCTATTCAAGACCCAACTAGCCCAGCGTACCTTGAATTTATCTCTGTGAAAATTCGTAATACTAATATGACACTTTTACAAAAATATATTGAAAAAGCATCATTAATTAATGGTGATTTAGTAAATTTAAAAATCGGAGTTTGGAATAAGCAGCTTACTTTTAGTGCTGATGATATTCTTCTAAAACAAAAAACTGATAGATCTTATTGAAATTTGATAATCATATTTTAGAGGTAATTAAATGAATCATATCCCTAGTTTAAACATTCAATTTTCAAGAAGAAAATAGCAATGTTTTCACTTTCCTGCTATCTCGGAGATGAACGAGTAGCCACAAATCCAAACAATATCGCTCGTATTATTCGCCTCGCAGTTACAGAAATGCAAGAAGGTTATACAGCAATGAGGGAAAACCTCAAGTATGAAGCAAACTTTTCAGAGCAAGGCTATAAACCTGTATGGATTGTCTTCGATGAAATGGGAGCATTTCAAGCAAGTGGAACGGATAAAAACTCAAAAGCTGTTGTTAGTGGGGGAATGGACGGTATCAAGCAGATTACTCTCCTCGGTCGTCAAGCTAGTGTATTTATCTTGATTGTAGCCCAGCAGATGAGAACAGAAACGCTGAATACTGACCTCCGTGATAATTTGGGACTACGTATTGCCTTAGATGCTAACAGTAGTGATGGTTATAGAATGGTATTCGGGTCTGCTACTCCAGTAATACAACCAATAGAAACTAAAGGAGCTGGATTCTTGTATATGCAATGGCCAGGAAAAGAAACTCTCAATACTGGGAAAGTCCTTATCTTGATACAAAAAAATTTGATTTTATTAAAGAATTACAGCTTTAACTTTAATAGAATACCTAAACAATAAATTTACACTTTACCGCCAATTTACACCACTTGATTTGATTGAGTTTTGTAACTAATTAATAAGATTTATCTATCTTCATACAAAAGTCGATTAACTCAAGAGGTTCTGTTGAGCGTTCTTTGCTCAACACAGTTAAACTATTAAAATTTTGTCTCAACTACTAATCGAAATTTTCTTACAAAAATTCTGCACAACATTTGAATTAATCACTTCTTTTTGATATACTTTTTTGTAAGAATATTTGTACTAACAGAGAGAGGGATTTAATGAAAATTTATACTTATACTGATTTTACAGCCCATCAAGGTCACTTATCTACAATCGAAGCCGAAGAAATTTATTCAGAGATTCTTGTCTCAGCAAAACTCATTGATAGCGAATTTAAAGAGTTCTGGGAAGATTTTGTAAAAGCTTCTGTTACATATGCAGAAATCAGAGGAAAATGGCTCACTTTGAGCCGTGAAGAAAAAATGGATATTGACCCTTCTAGAACGGCAATACATAATAATGTGATTCTTACTATCAAAATTATTAGTCGCTATATGGAGCAACAAGGCTGGAATAATCAATGGTTCTATAAGTTAAGTAGCAATGAAGTTCATGAACGCAAACGTATTGGAGATTTTGCCTGTTATGTCGCTTATTTGCATGCTGTAAATGCAAGGTAATAAAGTAAAATGTTTAATCTCAATAAACTAGAGAAGAGAGGGACAATAATAATGAAGAATAATAAACCAGAACAAATTAGAGAAATCAAAAATTGGTTTCAAGAATGTGATACTAAAAAAGTAAAACCTTGGGAGTATGACTTTAAATGCAGAAATCTGAAAGAAAATAAAAAATCGATAGAAAATCCCATAAAACAGATTTTTGAGTGGTATCTGGATGATAATGAATTATATAGTAAAGGAGAAATCGAAGCGACTGACTTAGCTATAAATATATATTCAATTCTTTGGGATATTGATTTATATTCAACAATATTTGACACTGATATTATGAATTCTTTTTGGAGTACCTACAAACAAGCTCTCTTTCTTAGAACTGGTAAGCTTTATGGTAAGTGGAAAAATGGAAATATTAACGGAGAAACATTTAATACTCTCTTAAAACAATTTGACAATGATAAATACAATGAGATAAATAGTTTATTTTTCGGATTTGCTTCTAAAACTCATACACTCGGAAATTTTACTATTGAAACGAAAGGGTTTAACAAAGGACGGCAAGGAAATGATTATTGGGACTACGCATTATCATTAATGAAACAAAGTGAAGCTATCGGTTTTAACTTTAGATTTTATGTCGATAAATTTTTTATGACAGATTATCTTAATGAAGATTATACTATAAAAAAACTTTGGGATGAGCATGATAAATTGTATTCTCTACCAAAAAGCATTACTGACATACAAGAATTCTTAGAAAATGTTGAAATAAATATTGAACAGCGAGGAATATGTATGGTTAAAGCTCTCTGCAAAAAAGTTATCGAATATAATCCAGAATTTGAATCAGAACTAGAAACGTATTTCTTCTATGGAGAGATTATGTAAATAGTACTGATGAACAATAAAAAGAGTAGTAACTTCAATTCTACTAGAAAAAGGTGTTTTTATGTCAATAATTTATTCAATGAGCGATATTCACGGACACTACAAAGAAATGCAAAAATCTTTGGAAGTTATAGATTTAGACTCAAATTCTGAAAATCTTCTTTTATTTCTAGGCGACTATGTTGATGGTGGAATAGATTCTTATAAAGTTTTAGATCATATCATGAAACTACAAAAGAAATATCATAAGCAAGTTATCGTTTTACTTGGGAATCATGATGAAGCTTTCCTTAACTGGTTAAATCTTATGGACAATAATATTAACGAGTATCCCACAAGTGACGATATGCGGACAATAAAAAGCTTTTTCACAGAAGAAGAATTGGAGAGTATTATTCGAGTATCTAAAACTTTAGCAAGAGATGGTGACTTCCTTGGAACATTCATTTTTGAAATTAATTACCGTCTCAGAACTCGAGAAAAGTTCAAACCACTTGTATCATGGCTCAGAGAAAAGGAAAAAGAAAAACGTTACTACACTACAGATAGTCAAATCTATGTTCATGCTGGCATTGATGAAGAAGCTGAGGATTTATGGGAAGTAGGAACTCCAGATTTTATATTTACAAATAAATATCCAGCAACGTTAGGTGATTTTTATAAGGATATTATCTCAGGTCATATCCATACTAATGAAGTATCAAAAGATACTAGCAATTGTGGTAAAGTCTTCTGGGATAAGCAAAGCCACTTCTTCATTGATGGCAATACAAGAAAAAGTGGTATTGTTCCAATTCTAAAATATGATTCTAGAAATAATTCTTATTCTAGTTTTACCTTACAAGACGATAACTCTTGGAAAGAATACAGTATTAAAAAATAAGTTTACAGTCCGAGTTAGCATAAGTTCAAAAGGAGGAAAATAAGGATGTATGTCACCATTCTTGATTATAAAGAGCTTAAAGAAGTATTAAAACCTAAATATCAAAATTTAATGGAGGAGGAATTTATTGCAATTATTCCAATGTCTTATAATAGGGAAACACTTCAAAGGTTTTATGAAGAAACTGGAGTTACTGTTTTTCATTACATTATTGATGAAAAAAATAGCAGAAACGTTTTCTTTAATAGATGTGGCGCATATCCAGAATATGATGAGGGATCAGATTGCTTTATTCAAGCTTCAGGTGAATATTCAGACTATTATAGAGACATCGGTCTAAAATTTGATGTATGTATTGAGGAATATGTGCAATTAATGACACAAACTGTGGATTTAAAGCATTATGTAATTGTTCCAAAGGAAGTAATGATGCCAGATGGAGATCCAAGGGATCCTGAAAATGAAAAATTTCATAAATTTTACATAGCTATCGAGAGAGAATGAAAAGTTAAATTTATCGATAGAAATTTATCGACATTAATTGGAGGAAAATATAAGGAAAAGGTAATTTCTTGTCACTTTTCCATAAGGGGTGGGTTATACGACCTAGAGATAAAAACGCTAATTCTCAATATCAAGTTATTACCAACACTCATGCAAATGATTTGTTGAAAGAAGTACTACTAGAACTTCAAATAAAACCACTAATCTCTGTTCATGGACTAAGACACACGCACGGGAGTGTGTTAATACATAAAGGTGCAACATTACAGTATGTAAGCGAGCGTCTCGGGCATCTAGATTTTGAGACAACTTATAGAAAGCATATTCATCTTTTAAAAGAGGGCCGAGAGGCAGACAAAAAGATTGCAATAAAAACATTTGAAGATATGTACAATAAGGATTAAAAAGACAAAGAAATGTGTTAAAAGCTTATCATGAGTTAATAACTTGATAAGCTTTTCTCTTTCTCAATATATGTATAATCATCCTACTACAAAACTTTATACTTAAGATCTAACTTCATGGTTGTTTACGTCTATTTTTAAGATAGTTGAACTACATTTCATTGTGTAAAATCCGTGTAGTGAAAAATCGTTTCCTATCTTAATTGAACGTAACTTCAAAAATAAAAAACTGACAAACATTGATATATCAACATTTGTCAGTTTCGAAAATTCTTTAAAAATAACTTATAATTCTTAAAAATACCGGTGGTCGGGGTCGAATTAGAATAAATGGTATTGATTCTATAAGGTTTGAGTGGAACAATGTGTAAAATTTGTGTAATACGATTCAGATATTAAAGAAGGCAAACCCTATTGCCTGCTCATTTTATGTAAACTTAGATTATCTTTTTGAACGAAATTATCAATTTTTTATAGTTGGTATTTCAACAATTGAACTTACTCTTTTTGAAATATCGTGAATACAGTGTTATTTGATTTAAGTGGTACTCAGTTCATATTCAAATGTTTTTCTCCACTCTCTCAAGAAGTTTAATGATACTAGCTTCAAAGTATTTAGATTAGATATTACATTATTTACTTCATCAATATTTACATCCGCAATTCCATGAGCAATTTTATTCCTTGTTGCATGATTACAGTCAATCCATGTATTATCTCCTTTAATAATTATTGGCCATACTTCACAGTCTCCCCAAATATACTTGAATGATTCCCACGTTTGTGCCTTCGAGCCATTTTTCGTTTTTTCTGTCCTAGGTTGATATTTTGATGTAACAATTTCGATTGAATTCCAAAAAGATAAGAACGCATCAAAAGGATCTTCAGAAACTAACCCTTTCCTATACCATCCATATGCTCTTAAAAATGTAGGTTCATTTTGAGATAATAGCATTGACTCATCGAATGCATTAATAAACTCATGCTTTTCTATAAACCTCTTTACATTAGTACTTCTAGTTAAATATTTTCTGCCATCGAAACTTAAAAACAATGGTTCATCAATATCAATTACTAGACAATCTAACATCTGACCAATGAATATCATTGCTGCATTATTTGCCAAAATTCTCGTAGGAGCATACGCAGTAGCCTTAATCACAATACCATCATTCGAATTCTTAATTTCTATATCACTAAAAAAGGATTCATTTCTTGTGTACCTTTTTGTTTTCTAAAAAATAATGTTTCTCTTACTTTAATCATACCAAAAACAAAAAGTTCAACTTCCCATATTGTCATGACCATTTACCTCCAACCACTTCTTTAATGCTTTCTACATTTACAAGATTTATTTCCCTTATATAGTTTTATCAAATGGGTGCGAATATGTTCTAGAAATTGATTCTTTGATCTTTCCGCCGGGATTAAGTGTCCTTGAGTCAATTTTTAAAACATACCCGTACCAACTTAGATACCTCCTATCCTAGCCTAAACAAGTTGTAATCCTGATTAAATTCATCGGAATACCTTGGGTGTATATGAAATAAGGTTGTAGCACAATATTTTTACGCACACGACTATAAGACACGACTAAAATAAAAAGGACTGCGTGTTCAGTCATTAAGACTAAACTCGCAATCCTTTTTATATCGCAGAAAAAAGCGGGTTTTAGTTAAAAATTAATACCGGTGACCAGGGTCGAACTGGTACTCCTCACGGAACACGATTTTGAGTCGTGCGCGTCTGCCAATTCCGCCACACCGGCATATTATTATGGAGGCGGCAACCGGATTCGAACCGGTGGATAAAGGTTTTGCAGACCTTGGCCTTACCACTTGGCTATGCCGCCATATAAATTGGAGCGGAAGACGGGATTCGAACCCGCGACCCCCACCTTGGCAAGGTGGTGTTCTACCACTGAACTACTTCCGCGAAAGCTGGGCTATCTGGATTCGAACCAGAGAGTGACGGAGTCAAAGTCCGTTGCCTTACCGCTTGGCTATAGCCCAATAATAAACTTTAAAATAAATAAAAAAATGGGGCGACTAATGGGGATCGAACCCACGAATGCCGGAGCCACAATCCGGTGCGTTAACCACTTCGCCATAGCCGCCATAATAATTTTAATTGGCAGGGGCAGTAGGAATCGAACCCACACTGAAGGTTTTGGAGACCTTAGTTCTACCTTTAAACTATGCCCCTATATAAATGGTGGAGGGGGACGGATTCGAACCGCCGAACCCGAAGGAGCGGATTTACAGTCCGCCGCGTTTAGCCACTTCGCTACCCCTCCGACAATCTCCTGGTGCCGGCCAGAGGACTTGAACCCCCAACCTACTGATTACAAGTCAGTTGCTCTACCAATTGAGCTAGGCCGGCAAAATGATAAATGGTGGCTCAGGACGGAATCGAACCGCCGACACAAGGATTTTCAGTCCTTTGCTCTACCGACTGAGCTACTGAGCCTATGTATAAATTTTATTAAAAATGGCGGTCCGGACGGGACTCGAACCCGCGACCTCCTGCGTGACAGGCAGGCATTCTAACCAACTGAACTACCGGACCAGGTTTTTTTCAAGGATTGAAAATAAACTTCCTTATAATCTTCCTTGAAAATAACTCTTTAAATTGCGGGGGCAGGATTTGAACCTGCGACCTTCGGGTTATGAGCCCGACGAGCTACCGGACTGCTCCACCCCGCGACAATAATATTTATGGTGGAGGATGACGGGATCGAACCGCCGACCCCCTGCTTGTAAGGCAGGTGCTCTCCCAGCTGAGCTAA
>NZ_JBYSWK010000042.1:0-36407 GCF_058781025.1 Heyndrickxia sp. FW510-T9
TCCAAAAAGATGTTTGATATAGCTCATATAATTTAAAACATTGACGTTTCGTTCTGTTTAGTTTTCAAAGATCAATTCGATTAACGACTTTAATACTATATCATTTAGTATCTACTTTGTCAATCAATTAAATTCATATTTTAATAATATTTAATCGGTTATTTAAAACCAACGAATCTTATTCTAGCAACTTTTATAAGTTATTGCAATACCTTTTTTGAAAAAAAAACAATCCCGACATTATCATACATGAAGTATGACAGATGAATTTAAATATATTTATAAAGGAGATCATTAAACAATCTCCTTTATACTCATATCTCTTTCTTTCTCTAAATCTATTATTTCACCGCTATCAAGCAGCTTTACCAATGGTCTGGTTAACGCTGTGCTTTTCGTAAACATTATTTCACCCAACTGGTCATTGGATAATTTTACTGTTGTTCCAATAACTAAATTGGTAGAAATTATATTTAATAATACATTAATAACCGCTATATCAAACTGACCAAAACAATCTAAGTTTATAATTTCTATTGCTTCAAACACGGATACTTTTTGATGATATGCTCGATCACTAATAAGCGCATGAAATACATCGGAAACAGAAACAATCCTTGAAAAAGGATAAATCTTATCTCCCTTCACTTTCATTGGGTATCCAGAGCCATCCAACCGTTCATGATGTTGAAATATAGCTAATTTTGCTTCAGGCTTTAGTAATGAATTATTTTGGACCATTTTTAAACTCTGAGCGACATGCTCTTTTACTTCATTCATTTCTTCGCTTACAAGTGAAGATCCTTTATTGATAATATTCATTGAAATCTTCGACATTCCAGCATTTGCTAAGCATCCTGCTAATGCCGCTTGAAAGTACTCACCTTTTGAATAATTCATTTTTTTTGCTATAATTCCGCTTAATATACCTACCGCTATCGAATGATGATAAATATAATCATCTTTATTTGAGTAATGGTGAAGTGTTAGAAGCAATTTATTAGCATCATCATCTATTTTTTCGAGTAAAGGATATAAATATTCTCTAATACCCGCAATATTAATGGTTGCACCTGATTGCCAACTTTTAAAATCTGTTTTATATCTTTGTACTGCCTCATTATATTGTTCTTGAAAGGAAGTTTCATTGTTACTATTTGATTTATCTTCCGTTTGTACAAACTTCTCTATTTTTTCTAGCTTTAAATTTGTTCCATCTGCAAGTTTATTTTCCACATTTACTTCGCTTATTTTAAAGGCTAATAAAACATTTATATGGTTTCTATCTATTATGGTTTTCTTTGGTATAATAGGTGAGCTTGTCATCCCAATTACATCCTCTTCTAGAATGCAACCTTCTCTTAGACTTCCAACCTTTATTTTCATAACCTTCACCCCAATGTTCGTGTCAAAAACTTTTTCTTTTATAATATTTTACCAAAAAAGAGGCATCAAAACGATGCCTCTTTTTAATTATTCATTCGTATTTTCATCTTGCATTTCTTCAGAGTCTGCTAAATCTTCTTCATCTGATTCTTTCTCTACTTTTGCTACTGTTGCAACATACTCATCTTCACCAAGCTTAATTAGCTTTACACCTTGGGTATTTCTGCCGAGTAGCGATATATCATTTACAGCCATTCTAATTAAAATTCCGCCGGCTGTAATAAGCATTAAATCTTCTTCACCAGTCACTGTTTTAACAGCAATAAGTGAACCGTTTTTCTCCGTGATATTACATGTTTTAATTCCTTTTCCACCACGACTTTGAAGACGATATTCAGCCGCAGGGGTACGTTTTCCATATCCATTAATCGTTACGATAAGAACCTCATTGTTTTCATCGAGTATTTCCATTCCAACTACATCATCATTATTAGACAAAGTAATACCTTTAACTCCAGTCGCTGTTCTTCCCATTGATCGAACGTCGGTTTCAGGGAAGCGAATAAGCATTCCATTCTTAGTACCGATAATGATGTCTTTATTTCCATCAGTAAGTTTAACAGAGATTAATTCGTCCTCTTCTCTTAAGTGAATCGAAATTAAACCATTGGTACGAATATTGGCAAAATCTGATAGTGGTGTTCGTTTTGAAACACCTTTTTTCGTTGTAAAGAATAGAAAAGAATCTTCTACAAATTCTTCGACGCGTATAATCGTATTAATCCATTCTTCCTTCTCGATTCCCAGTAAGTTAATAATTGGAAGACCTTTTGCAGTACGACTATATTCAGGAATTTCATAGCCCTTAGCCCTATAAACCTTACCTTTATTGGTAAAAAATAGTATAGTGTCATGTGTGGATGTGGTTAATAGATGTTCAACAAAATCATTTTCATTCGTCCCCATCCCTTGTACACCACGACCGCCTCGTTTTTGGCTGCGATATGTTGAAATTGGTAAACGCTTAATATAGCCATTATGTGTCAACGTAACGACAATGTTTTCTTGCGGAATTAAGTCTTCATCTTCAATTTGTTCAATTCCACCAGAAACAATTTCTGTTCTACGTATATCATTAAATCTCTCTTTAATTTCTAGCAATTCTTCACGAATGATTTGCAATACTTTTTCCTCATCCGCTAAAATAGCCTTTAATTCTGCTATTAATTTAATTAATTCTTGATATTCTTCTTCAATCTTTTCACGTTCTAATCCGGTTAATCGTTGCAGACGCATATCAAGTATAGCCTGGGCTTGCTTTTCAGATAACGAAAACTTCTCCATCAAACCATTTCTAGCAATATCTGTTGTTTGCGAAGAACGAATTAAACTTATAATTTCATCAATATGATCTAAAGCAATTCTTAATCCTTCTAAAATATGGGCACGCGCTTCTGCTTTTCTTAATTCAAATTCAGTTCTGCGACGAATAATAACTTTTTGATGTTCAAGATAATGATATAAACATTGTTTTAAATTTAAGACTTTTGGTTGTCCACTTACAAGTGCTAGCATATTAATTCCAAACGTAGTTTGTAAGGCTGTATGTTTATATAAATTATTTAAGAGAACATTAGCATTTGCATCCCTGCGTACCTCAATTACTACTCGCATACCAGTACGATCTGACTCATCACGCAAATCTGTGATACCATCTATTTTTTTATCACGAACAAGCTCAGCAATTCTTTCAACAAGCTTTGCTTTGTTCACTTGATACGGTATTTCTTTAATAATAATGGTCTCTTTACCATTTGATTTCTGTTCAATTTCAACACGAGCACGAAGAGTTATTGATCCACGACCTGTTTCGTATGCTCTACGGATACCGCTTCTTCCTACAATTAAACCTGAGGTAGGAAAATCTGGTCCGGGTACATACTCCATTAGTTCCTGGATAGTAATGTCTGGTTCTTTACTTAAAGCTAAAACACCATCAATTACTTCTCCAAGCTGATGTGGCGGAATATTTGTCGCCATCCCTACAGCGATTCCCGTTGTTCCGTTTACTAATAGGTTCGGAAATCTTGATGGTAAAACAACAGGTTCTCTCTCTGATCCATCATAGTTATCTTGGTAATCAATTGTATCTTTGTTTATATCGCGAATAAGTTCCATAGAGATTTTGGACATACGTGCTTCCGTATATCGCATAGCTGCAGCTGAATCGCCATCAACAGATCCAAAATTCCCGTGGCCATCGACAAGCATATACCGATAACTAAAGTCTTGGGCCATTCGAACCATCGTTTCGTATACTGCAGAATCCCCATGCGGATGATACTTACCTATAACTTCCCCTACGATACGGGCAGATTTTTTATATGCTTTATCAGAAGTCATTCCTAAATCATTCATTGCATATAGAATTCTGCGGTGTACAGGTTTTAAACCGTCTCGAACGTCTGGTAATGCACGTGACACGATAACACTCATCGCGTAGTCTAGAAAGGAAGTGCGCATTTCGTGACTTATGTTTACTTCTTTAATATTTGAGTTTGGCATATCAGCCATATGAAGAACCTCCTATAAGAGAATCAAGCAACCAGTATTGACTGATTGCTTTTGTAACGCTATTTAGATTAATGAAACTAAATATCCAAGTTTTTAACTTGATGAGCATTTTCTTCAATGAAAAGTCGGCGTGGTTCAACCTTTTCACCCATTAATATTTCAAAGGTTTCATCCGCTTCGATTGCATCTTCCAGGTTAACTTGAAGAAATGTTCTAACTTCAGGATCCATTGTTGTCTCCCAAAGCTGTTCTGCATTCATCTCTCCAAGACCTTTATATCGTTGAATACCCGGTTTCGGTTGTTGTGGTAGTTGCTTTAGCAATTCATCCAGTTGACGATCACTATATACATATTCCACTCGTTTACCTTGTTGAATTTTATATAATGGCGGTTGAGCAATATAAATATAACCCGCTTCGATAAGTTGTCTCATATATCGATAGAAAAATGTTAATAATAAAGTTCGTATATGTGCACCATCAACATCCGCATCAGTCATAATTACGACTTTATGATAACGAGCTTTTGATATGTCAAAATCTTCTCCAATACCTGTACCAAGTGCAGTAATGATCATTCGTATTTCGTTATTGGATAATATTTTGTCTAGACGAGCTTTTTCAACATTAATGACTTTTCCTCGCAATGGTAGAATCGCTTGGAAATGACGATCCCTTCCTTGCTTAGCAGAACCGCCTGCAGAATCTCCCTCTACGATATACAACTCACTTATTTGAGGATCCCGAGAGGAACAGTCAGCAAGCTTTCCAGGTAAGCTTGAAACCTCTAAGGCACTTTTACGACGCGTCAGTTCACGAGCTTTTTTTGCAGCTAAACGAGCACGAGCTGCCATTAAACCCTTTTCTACAATTTTTTTTGCAACTGTAGGATTTTCTAACATGAATTTTTCAAAATGCTCAGAGAAAACAGCATCTGTAATCGTTCTTGCTTCCGAGTTACCAAGCTTTGTTTTCGTTTGACCTTCAAATTGTGGATCCGGATGTTTGATGGAAACAATGGCGGTTAACCCTTCACGAACATCTTCTCCTGATAAATTTGAATCATTTTCTTTAATCAAACCGTTCTTTCTAGCATAATCATTAATAACCCTTGTTAAGGCAGTTTTGAAACCAAATTCATGGGTACCGCCTTCATATGTGTGAATATTATTCGTAAAGGAATAAATATTACCTGTATACCCATCGTTATATTGTAAAGAGACTTCTACAACAATACCTTCTTTTTCTCCTTCAACATAGATTGGTTCTTCATGAAGGACTTCTTTCGTACGATTTAAATGCTCAACATACGATTTAATTCCGCCCTCGTAATGATATTCATTCTTTTTAGGCTCTTCCCTTTGATCTTCAATAGTAATTTTGATTCCTCTATTTAAAAATGCAAGTTCACGAACACGGGTCGCCAATATATCATATTCGTACTCAGTTATTTCTGTAAAAATTTCTGGATCAGGCTTAAAACGGGTGGTAGTTCCGGTGTGATCCGTATCACCGATGACTTTTAAGTCAAAGCAAGGTACCCCGCGTTCATACTTCTGGTAATGGATTTTTCCATCACGATGAACAAATACTTCCATTTCACTTGATAAGGCGTTAACTACCGAAGCACCAACTCCATGTAAACCTCCGGAAACTTTATACCCACCGCCGCCAAATTTACCGCCTGCATGTAGAACAGTATGAATAACCTCAACGGCAGGCCGACCCATTTTTTCATGAATTCCAACCGGAATACCACGACCGTTGTCGATTACTTTGATACTATTATCTTTCTCAATAACGACATCAATTTGATCACAGAAACCAGCTAAAGCCTCGTCAATACTGTTATCCACAATTTCCCAAACAAGGTGATGAAGCCCTTTTGAACTCGTTGATCCAATATACATACCAGGGCGTTTTCTAACTGCTTCTAAGCCCTCTAGAACTTGTATCTGATTCTCATCATATGATTGATTTTGCAATTGTTCTTGTTCCATTGGCAATGAAATTCACCTTCACTTCCTAATAAATAAACTGCTGAAAGATAAATAAAAATTTATTAATTAATCCGCACAAAAATTTAATTTTAAATGGACGAAGACTTTTCTTATTATTTGTTGCTTTTCATTATTAGTTTAAAGTTCTTTCAAGTTTAGTTTCGGGGCATCTATTCTTATTAGGATGCCCCTTCTAAATCTAAAAGAAAATTCACAAGTTTTTCAATTACAATAACAACAATGTTTAATAAAAGAGTCTAGTTGAAAAATAATATAATTTATTTTAAGAAATCTGCTGATTTTCATATTTTGTTCGTTTATTAAGCGTACTCGAGGCTAATGGTGAGAGAAACACTTGTTGACTGGTAATAATAATAGATTTGAATTCACCCTTCGATAAATTGATAATTTCCTTTGTTTTTGTTTGCAAAAAATTTTGTGTAATGGGGGAATCTTGTACCGAATCTTTATCTAGAATAGCAATGATCTCATTGCTCCCAACCATCACATCTTCGCCTATATGAATATACACATTACCACCTCATTTTTCGCGGGAAATATAGCCCTCTTTAACGAAAAAGGTTGATGCTTCTTTTAAAGTTTGATGATCAATCCCCTCTATGCTTGTTGTTGTAACAAACGTTTGGACCTTTCCTTGAATTGTGTTTAACAAATGAGATTGCCTGTAATCATCTAATTCAGAAAGCACATCATCTAAAAGAAGAATAGGATATTCACCAATCTCAGAGTGAATTAGCTCTATTTCAGCCAGTTTTAAAGATAAGGCAGTTGTACGCTGCTGACCTTGCGAGCCAAATGTTTGTACATCGCGGTCGTTTACATAAAAGGTCATGTCGTCCCTGTGAGGCCCAACTAATGTTACACCACGTTCAATCTCTCTATTCTGTATGGAAGAAAATTTTTCCTCATATATCTTTATCATGGTTGACGAATCTAGCTCTTCTGATACATCTAACGAGGGTTTGTAGCTAATTTTCAGCGATTCTAAGCCTCTTGAAATACCCGTATGAATAGGACTTGCCCATTCCTGCAGCATTTTAATAAAGTCAAACCTTTTTATATTAATCTTCACAGCACTTTGAATGAATTGTTCTGTCAGAACATCCAACATCGTTAGGTCTGTTTGTTTTTTTATTTGAAGTTGTTTCAAATAATGGTTTCGCTGCTGTAATATTTTTTGATATTGACCAATATCGTGTAAATAAACAGGGGAAACCTGCCCGATTTCCATATCAATAAAACGCCGCCTTACTTGAGGACTCCCTTTTACAAGATTTAAATCCTCAGGAGCAAACATGACGACATTCATATTTCCTATATATTGACTTAGCTTCCGTTGCTCAATATGATTAAATTTTGCCTTTTTTCCCTTTTTGGAGATAATCAACTCTAACGGAAAAGAACCGCTACCTTTTTTTATCCTCCCATTTATTTTAGCATATTCTTCATTCCAACGTATTAAATCTTTATCATTTGTTGTCCGGTGGGATTTAGCCATTGCTAAAACATAAAGGGACTCCATTACATTCGTTTTCCCTTGAGCATTTTCTCCTAGAATGACATTTACTTTATCTTCAAACTCAATAGAAAGCTTTTCATAATTGCGATAATTGCGTAATTCCAGTTCCTCTATATACATTTCGTAACATCCTTTAACAAGCATAGACTCTGTCTAGCTCCAGGTGAAATTTGTACGTCAATTTCAATAGCGCCTATCGGCTAGCAGATGAATAAGGCGCTTCCGCTTTTCTTATTTAGTAATAATAAACTGTCCAATTCTCGGTATATCCACCTTATCGCCTTCAACCAACTTTTTTCCTCTTCTTTGGTCCTGTATTCCGTTCACATACACCTCATGTTCACTTAAAAACCATTTCGCCATTCCACCGCTTTGAATAACATCGGCTAATTTAAGAAATTGTCCTAATGTAATAAATTCCGTTTCGATTTTTACATTTTTATCCAAATTATTCAACATCCTCATTTTAGTATCTAATATATAATTTTACTAAATATTTTTAATGAATACAAAGTATCTTTAAAGCTATATTCATTAAATCAATAACATAATATTTCATTTTCATGGATACTTTTTTATCCACATGTTAATAACTTCTTTGGAATAGTTTCTCTCAATGTAATACATAGAAAATTCCATATAAGAAAAAAACCGGTGAGCTACAAGTTCACCGATTTTCATTTTAAATTAATACGTTCTAACTGGTAGGATAAGCTGAATGATCGATTCATCGTTAAGAGGATGAATGATAAAAGGACGCATCGCTCCTGTAAAGTTAATTTTTATTTCTAGACCTTCCAGCGCTTTGAGGGCATCCATCATATACTTTGCGCTAAATGAAATTTTCAAATCTTCGCCTTCAATGGAATGACTTTGCACTTGTTCAATTACTTTCCCAACTTCCGGAGTATTAGAGGATATTTCAATGACTCCTGAAGAAAGTGTTGAAAGTTTTACAACATTCGGATTACGGCCTTCTCTTGCTAGTAATGAGGCACGATCGATAGCTTGTAAAAAATCTTTTGTATTAATAATTAGTTCTGTTTTACTTTCATTCGGAATTAATCGAGTGGTATCTGGATAATTCCCTTCTAATAATCGTGAAAAGAATAAAAGATGTTTAGCTTTAAATAATATTTGGTTTTGAGTTATAACAATTTCTACTGGTTCATTTGTGTCATCTAAAATTTTACTTAATTCATTTAAACTTTTCCCTGGAATAACAATATTGTATTGAGCATCACCTGTTGTTTCTACCACAGCACTTCTTTTTGCCAATCGATGACTATCAGTAGCAATACAAGAAAGTTTATTCGTTTCTAGCTGCCAGTTAACACCTGTCAAGATTGGACGAGTTTCTGAAGAAGACACTGCAAAAACGGTTTGACGAATAACATTTTTTAATATATCCGTTGGTATTCTTATAATATTTTCCTCTGATATTTGCGGTAAATGAGGATATTCTTCAGGATCCAAACCATTTAAGTTAAATTCTGCTTTTCCTGAGCGAATAACCGTTTGAAATTGATTTATTACTTCAATTTCGACGGAATCCATTGGTAATTTTTTCACAATTTCTCCGAAAAATTTCGCTTGGAGAACAATTCCACCAGTAGATAATATCTCTACTAATTCATCTCCATCCTCTTCTTTTGGTATAAACGATTCAATAGACACATCTGAATCACTACCTGTAAAGGTTACTCCATCATTTGATGCAACAATTTTTATCCCTGTAAGAATTGGAATGGTTGTTCTTGTACTAATGGCTTTCATTACATCTTGAACGCTTTGGATAAGGCGATCGCGTTGAATGGAAAATTTCATAATTCTGCCCCCGGTTAATATTAATATTTCTTATAAAAAAATCGTAGTAATAGTAGTAGGGGATGTGGATTTGTGGATAACGTAAAAAACTAAAGGAAATAAAGTCTATCCACATGTGGATAGACTGTGAGTATATACGGTTATGTTATTCACAATATCCCCTAAGCATAAAAACTAATTTTTAAGGATACTTTGGATTTCTTCAATTTTTTTCTGTAATTGTCCGTCGTTTTGGACCATTTTTGATATTTTTTCGTGTGCGTGAATCACAGTAGTATGATCGCGGCCACCAAATTCTTCTCCGATTTTAGGCAGCGAAAAATCTGTTAATTCTCTAGCAATATACATTGCAATTTGTCGAGGAAATGCTACAGATTGTGTCCTCTTTTTTGCCTTGAAATCTTCAAGCTTCACATTGTATTGTTCCCCGACCCTTTTTTGAATGTCGAGAATTGTAATAACTTTTGGTTTAGAGCTAGGAATTATATCTCTCAAAGCTTCAGCTGCTAAATCTGCATTAATATCCTTATTTATTAATGATGAATACGCTACAACACGTATTAATGCACCTTCAAGTTCACGGATATTAGAATCAATTTGATTGGCTATATATAGCATTACTTCATTTGGGATATCAAGACCGTCCGCTTTTGCTTTTTTGCGAAGTATGGCAATTCTAGTCTCCAAATCTGGTGGTGTAATATCTGTAATAAGTCCCCATTCAAACCGTGATCTTAAACGATCCTCGAGTGTCGGTATTTCCTTTGGCGGTCTATCACTGGAAATGATAATTTGCTTGCTTTCTTCATGTAATGCATTAAAAGTATGGAAAAATTCCTCTTGTGTTGATTCTTTTCCGGCAAGGAATTGAATATCATCTATTAGTAGAATATCGACATTGCGGTACTTATTTCGAAAAGATTCCGCCTTATTATCACGAATAGAGTTAATAAATTCATTTGTAAATTTTTCTGAAGAAAGATAGACAACCTTTGCAGTTGGATTATGTTCAATTACATAATGGCCAATAGCGTGCATTAAATGGGTTTTTCCTAATCCAACTCCACCATAAATAAAGAAGGGATTATATGCTTTTGCTGGTGCTTCTGCTACAGCTAAAGAGGCAGCATGAGCAAATCGATTTCCGGAACCAATAACAAATGTGTCAAATGTATATTTTGGATTCAGCATATTTTGATTTAATTCTACAGGTTCATCATTAATTAGCTTTTTTTTCGATGACACAGGAATCTGGAAATCCTGATCGTCCTGATTTTGAGGAATGATAAATTTTACAGAAAGCTCTTCACCAACTATGTCTTTTAATACACCAGAAATAAGTTGCACATATCTTCCTTCCAGCCAATCTCTCGCAAAGTCATTTGGAACAGAGACGATAAATGTATCGCCTTTTAGTGAATGAGCCGTTGTAGACTTCAGCCATGTTTCAAAGCTAGGCTTACTGATCTTTTCTTCAATAATCGACAATGCTTTATTCCAAAGATCAGTTATATTTTCCAACACTATACCCTCCCTTAAACAGTGATTTTTGTATTACAAAGCTTGAAAAATGTACCTGCAAGTATATCTACTTTTCTTATTAAGTATAATGTGTAACATTGTTACGTTTTAAATTAATAGATTAATAATTATGCAACAGTATTCATTGTGGAAAAACATATAATAAGGAAAGAAGACTATATTTCGACATTATTCACTATATGTGGACAAGTTTATTCAAGCATTGTATATAAATTATCCACAAGTTATTCACACATGTGGATAAATGTATTTTAAAACTAGATGTATTCAGAGTGAAAACACATTTATCATATCAAATTATAGTTGATGGTGCAATGCCCTTTATAAATTATCCACAACTTCATCCCGTGTGGAAAAAAATAATTAACAAGAAAATAATATGTTCAAAACATGTCAATAATTGTTGTGGATAAGAAAAAATGTCGAAAATTTTATCCACAAATAGATTTTTTTCAAAGTTTATTATAAAATTTTGGTAAGTGGATTCGTTAGTTGACAATTACTCTAGTTCGTCTTTATAATTGAAAGGACTGTATTTTACTGAAATTATTGTTATCCTCGAAGGAGGTGTCATAGGAATGAAAAGAACTTATCAACCAAATACGCGTAAAAGAAGTAAAGTTCACGGATTCCGTGCACGAATGAGCTCGAAAAACGGCCGTAGAGTCTTAGCTAGCCGTCGTCGTAAAGGAAGAAAAGTATTATCAGCATAAACCACTGAAACGTCTCAGTGGTTTTTTTTTAAATTAAAAATGAAAAGCGGAAACGTCTGTCCATCGACGTACTCCTTTCGGGCTTCAACTTAGATGCCCGCATATTGTAAGGAGGAGACTGGCAGTTTGCTAGTCGATAGACGTTGGAGCTAGACAAAAACAAAAGCGGAAGATGTAGTATTCATTTCCCTTTGAAATACAGGTGATGAAAATGAACAAAGCGCATCGTATTAAAAAAAACAATGAGTTTCAATATGTGTTTAATAAAGGTAAATCATTTGCGAATAGGCAGTTTGTTATTTACATATTAAAGAAGGAAAATCAAAAAAACTTCCGAATAGGTTTATCTGTAAGTAAAAAAATTGGCAAGGCAGTAAAACGAGTTGAAATAAAGAGATATATTCGCCAAGCATTTCATGAAATGTACTCATACATAGAAGGTGAATATGATTATGTGATCATCGCTAGGAAACCAGCGGCCGAAATGAATTTCCACGAAGTGAAAAAAAGTTTGGAACATGTATTAAAAATAGCGAAAGTATTAAATAGAGAATATTTTAAGAGAAATAAGGAGGATATGTCGGATTGAAGAAGAAATTATTCCTAGCAGCTTTACTTATCGGATTGATTTCAGTTTTAGCAGGATGTACAGAATTTAATAAAGATATTACTCCGGAGAGTAAGGGGTTATGGAATGAGTATATTGTCTATCCGTTATCCCTGCTTATTATTAAGGTAGCTCATTTATTTGGAAATAGCTTTGGATTATCGATTATTATTGTTACTGTTCTAATTCGTTTAGTTATTTTGCCTTTAATGATTAAGCAAACTAAAAGTTCTAATGCAATGCAAATGCTTCAACCTGAATTACAAGAATTAAAAAAAATATATAGCTCAAAGGATGCTAAAACACAACAAAAGCTTCAGCAAGAAACTATGCAGCTTTATCAAAAACATAAAGTAAACCCATTAGCAGGATGTCTGCCATTAGTTATTCAAATGCCAATTTTATATGGATTTTATCACGCTATTAATCGGACTCCGGATATTAGAGACTCTTCATTTCTTTGGTTTGATCTAGGTGCACACGATTATATTTTAGCAATTTTAGCAGGCGTTACGACATTTATCCAACAAAAAATAATGATGGCCGGTCCGCAAAGCCAGATTCCGCAAATGGCGGTTATGGTGTGGGTAATGCCTATTATGATTATTGTTATAGCATGGAATCTTCCTTCAGCATTACCGCTATATTGGATTGTCGGGAATATTTTCATGATTATTCAAGTTTATTTTAGTAAAGGTCCAGAAAAGAAAAAGGAAGTAGTTACTATTGGAAAATAGGAGGGAGCTAAAAGGTGAAAGAAGTTACTGCTACAGGACAAAGTGTCGAAGAAGCAGTTCAGTCAGCCCTAAGAGAATTAAACACAACAAAAGATCGCATACATGTCCGTGTTATTGATGAAGGTAAAAAAGGATTATTTGGATTATTTGGTTCAAAACCGGCTACTGTTCATGTTCAAATGAAGCCAGATCCGATTGAAGAGGCAAAAAGTTATTTGCTAGACGTAACAAAGGAATTAGGAGTTACCCCAACAGTAGAAGTTATCCGAGATGGTAGATTCGTTGAATTTAAATTATCGGGAGAGAAAATGGGATTACTTATTGGAAAAAGGGGGCAAACATTAAATTCCCTCCAGTATTTAACTCAACTTGTTTCAAATCGTTTTACGAATCATTATTTTACCTTTACTTTAAATGTAGAGGATTATCGCGAAAGAAGGGAACAGGCACTTATACAATTAGCGGATAGATTATCTCACAAAGTGCTACATACTAAAAGTCCAATTAAGTTAGAACCTATGCCTTCATTCGAGAGAAAAATTATTCATAGTCATTTAGCAAATAGTGATCAAATTGAAACATATTCGGAAGGTATAGAACCGAATCGATATCTCGTTTTATCACCAAAATAACAAGCTCTATGCTGTTAGATCAGCATAGGGTTTTTTTATTGGGGAGAAAAAGAAGTTTTTGTCAAAAAAGTTACTTAACCAGTATGGACTCTGTCTAGCTCCAGGTGAAATTTGCACTTCAATTTCAATAGTGCCTATCGGCTAGCGAATTTCTACGCCTTCTCCCTACGATAAGCGGGCATCGACTCGTCCCTCGCCGTGTTTCCTAAATCTTGCGTCGAAGACTACGAAATTCGTACGCCGATGAGCAAGGCACTTCCGCTTTTCGTGTTGTTATTCACATGTGGATAAGTTAAAATAGAAATCATTGAATTCTTTTATTGTGGATAAATGTGAATGCATTCTATTCTTAAAATATAGATGAAAATAATTTATGAAATGAGGTGAAGGTGGATGGAGTTTGATACGATTACGGCAATATCAACTCCTATGGGAGAAGGAGCGATTGCTATTGTTCGGCTAAGTGGAGACGATGCAATAACTATTGCGGATAAAGTTTTTAGAGGCGTTAATGGAAAAAGACTTAAAGATGTTTCTTCTCATACGATCCACTACGGTCACATTATTGATTCGAGAACGAATGAAACTATCGAGGAAGTAATGGTAAGCGTGATGCGAGGCCCGAAAACTTTTACAAGAGAAAATATTGTTGAAATTAATTGTCATGGGGGCCTTGTGTCTGTTAATAGAGTTTTACAATTAATACTATATTCAGGGGCTAGACTCGCAGAACCAGGAGAATTTACAAAAAGAGCCTTTTTAAATGGTCGGATTGATTTATCACAGGCAGAAGCGGTTATTGATTTGATTCGTGCAAAAACAGATCGAGCAATGAATGTAGCGATGGGACAAATGGAAGGTAGACTATCACGCCTCATAAATGGGCTACGTCAAGAAATTTTAGAAGTAGTTGCACATGTAGAGGTCAATATTGACTATCCTGAGTATGATGATGTAGAAGAAATGTCTCACAAAATGTTAAATGAAAAAGCATATTACATTCAGGCAGAGTTAAAAAAACTGCTACAAACATCCGGGCAGGGGAAAATATTGCGAGAAGGGCTATCTACTGTTATCATTGGTAGGCCAAATGTAGGAAAGTCATCCTTATTAAATAGTTTTGTACAAGAAAATAAGGCGATAGTTACAGATATTCCTGGAACAACTCGTGATGTCATTGAGGAATATGTAAATGTGCGCGGTGTTCCGTTGCGTCTAGTAGATACTGCAGGAATTCGTGAAACAGAAGATATTGTGGAACGAATTGGTGTGGAACGATCCAGACAAGTACTGAAAAAAGCTGATTTAATTCTACTTGTATTAAATTATGCGGATGAACTTTCAAAGGAAGATGAGCAGCTTTTTGAGGCAGTTAAAGGTATGGACGTTATTGTTATACTTAATAAAACAGATCTTGAACAAAAAATTAATATGGAAAAGGTTAATGAGTTTGCTGAAAATCATAGGGTTGTTGCGACCTCTTTGCTAGAAGATAAAGGTGTGGACGAACTAGAGGAAGCGATAGCCTCCATGTATTTTCAAGGGTCAATAGAAGCGCAGGATCTTACCTATATTTCAAATAGTCGCCATATTGCGTTGATTAGCCAGGCATTACAAGCAATAGAAGAAGTAATCCATGGAATTGAAATAGGAACGCCAATCGATATTATTCAAATTGATTTAACACGCACATGGGATTTACTTGGAGAAGTAATTGGGGATAGTGTTCAAGAAGGCTTAATCAATCAACTTTTTTCACAATTTTGTTTAGGAAAATAGATAGAAAGGATGTAAGGAGGGAAATCCATTATGCATTATGAAGCAGGACAATTTGATGTAATTGTAGTAGGTGCTGGACATGCAGGCTGTGAAGCAGGTCTAGCAGCTGCAAGAATTGGCGCCGAAACATTAATGATTACCATTAATCTTGATATGGTCGCCTACATGCCGTGTAATCCATCCATTGGCGGACCTGCCAAAGGTGTCGTAGTAAGGGAAATAGATGCACTAGGCGGAGAAATGGGAAAAAATATTGATAAAACCTATATTCAAATGCGTATGTTGAATACAGGGAAAGGACCTGCTGTACAAGCGTTGCGTGCACAGGCCGATAAACATCAATATCAACATGAAATGAAAAGAACGCTAGAAAATGAACCTAACCTAACGTTATTGCAAGGAATGGTAGAACAATTAGTAGTTGAAGAAGGTATATGCAAAGGAGTTATCACGCAAACAGGAGCTATATATCGTTCAAACGCGGTTGTTCTAACTACCGGAACATTCTTACGAGGGGAAATCATTCTTGGTGACTTGAAATACTCTAGTGGTCCTAATAACCAACAGCCATCGATAAAATTATCGGAAAACCTTGATAGCCTTGGATTTGATCTTGTTCGTTTTAAAACAGGAACACCTCCAAGGGTTAATAGCCATACGATTGATTATAGTAAAACAGAGATTCAACCTGGTGACGAGGAACCTAGAGCATTCAGTTATGAAACGACTAAATATATAACAGAGCAATTACCTTGCTGGCTGACGTATACGAATGAACATACACATCAAATTATCGATGCTAACCTGCATCGTTCTCCAATGTTCTCTGGAATGGTAAAAGGTACAGGTGCTCGCTATTGTCCATCCATTGAAGATAAAATTGTTCGTTTTAGCGATAAACCAAGACATCAAATTTTCTTAGAACCAGAAGGACGTAATACAGAAGAAGTATACGTACAGGGTCTTTCAACGAGTTTACCAGAAGAGGTTCAACATAAAATCTTGGCAACCGTTCCAGGGCTTGAAAATGCTCAAATGATGAGAGCGGGTTATGCAATAGAATACGATGCTGTTGTACCATCTCAATTATGGCCAACACTAGAAACAAAAGCAGTTCCAAATCTTTTTACAGCGGGCCAAATTAATGGTACATCTGGCTACGAGGAAGCGGCTGGTCAAGGAATTATGGCAGGGATCAATGCTGCTAGAAATGCATTGGGAAAAGAAGGCATTATTTTAAGCCGTTCAGATGCTTATATTGGGGTGCTATTAGACGATTTAGTTACAAAAGGAACGAACGAACCTTATCGTTTATTAACATCAAGAGCCGAATATCGATTATTGCTTCGTCATGATAATGCTGATTTACGTCTAACGGAAATTGGATATGAAGTTGGTTTAATTTCAGAAGAAAGATATCAAAAATTCTTGGCGAAAAAAGAGGCAATAGAAGAAGAAAAAGAACGCCTTCGCTCGATAATTATCAAACCAAATGAGCAAACACAAAGCCTTATTCGTGAAGTAGGAGGCAGTGAATTAAAGGACGGTATTCGTGCTTCAGACCTATTAAAACGCCCAGAGATGAATTATCAGCATATAAAAACTTTGGTTCCTTCAGAAATAGAATTACCGAAAGAAGTAGAGGAACAGGTAGAAATTCAAATCAAGTACGAAGGTTATATTGAAAAATCATTGCAGCAAGTAGAACGATTGAAAAAGCTGGAGGATAAGAAAATACCGGAAAATATTGATTATGATGATATCAATGGTATTGCTACAGAAGCACGCCAAAAGCTTAACAAAATACGGCCAATCTCCATTGCACAAGCATCCAGAATATCTGGGGTAAACCCATCCGATATTTCAATTCTTTTGGTTTATATCGAACATGGTAAAATTGCAAAGGTAGCAGGAGATAACGAATAAGGAATGATTCATAAATGAATGTGGAGCAATTTGTCGGGAAGCTAGAGGAAAAGGGGATTTCCCTTTCCTCTAATCAAATACAACAATTTGAACGATATTTTGAGTTATTAGTGGAATGGAACGAAAAAATGAATTTAACGGCTATTACAGAAAAGGAAGATGTGTATTTAAAACATTTTTTCGACTCTATTTCTGCTGCCTTTTTTGTCAATTTAAATCAGCCCATTCATCTATGTGACGTAGGTGCAGGCGCTGGTTTTCCAAGCATTCCGTTAAAAATTTGTTTTCCAGAGATTAAGGTTTCCATTGTAGATTCATTGCAAAAGAGAATAACCTTTCTAGACAATTTAGCAAAAGAACTTAATCTCAAGGAAACTTTTTTCTATCATGATAGGGCAGAAACCTTTGCAAAAAATAAGGATCATCGTGAAAAGTACGATATAGTTACCGCACGAGCTGTTGCAAGAATGTCCGTCCTAAGTGAATTATGTCTCCCTTTAGTCAAAAAAGGAGGGTCTTTTGTAGCCATGAAAGCTGCAAATGCAAAGGATGAATTAGAGGTAGCACAAAAGGCAATTAATATTCTTGGTGGAAAATTACATGAAGTACATTCTTTCATATTGCCATTTGAGGAAAGTGAACGAAGTATTATCGTTATAAAAAAAGAAAAAGCGACACCGACAAAATATCCGCGAAAACCAGGGACACCTAATAAACTTCCCTTGGAGTAGCAATATAGGTCTACATAAGTTCGTAATTTCGTTTTATGTAGGAAAAACTCGAAAAATATCCCACGAAAATGCAGGAACTTGTCTTATAATAGAGAATAAGTAGGTAGGGAGTTTCTTAAAGGTGGTGGAGGAAAATGAAGCATCCTTTTTCTCGTTTTTTTGGTGTAGGTGAAAAGGAAGAAGAAGAGATTGAGATAGAATTTGAAACGGAATTGGAAAATGATAAAGAGGAAGTTCGCAAAATACCTATCTCAAATATTGTTCCTAATCGATACCAGCCAAGGACGATTTTTAACGAGGAAAAAATTCAAGAATTAGCACGTACGATTCATACTCACGGCATTATACAGCCAATAGTAGTACGTGAATATAAGCCTCAGCATTTTGAAATTATTGCTGGTGAACGAAGATTCAGAGCAATACAATTGCTTGACTGGGAGACTGTTCCAGCAATAATAAAAAATTTAAATGATACTGAAACAGCTTCCGTTGCATTAATTGAAAATTTACAACGTGAGGAGCTTTCACCGATTGAAGAAGCGATAGCGTATGGAAAGCTTTTAGATCTACATAACTTAACACAAGAAGCATTGGCACAAAGACTTGGCAAGGGGCAATCAACCGTTGCGAATAAGCTTCGTCTACTAAAGCTTCCTCAGGAAATACAAGATGCACTATTACAGAAATTAATTACAGAGAGACATGCAAGAGCACTTATTCCTTTAAAAGATCCAGAAATGCAAATACGAATATTAAACGATATAATAGCCAAAAACCTTAATGTAAAACAAACTGAGGAATATGTTGTTAGGCTTCTAAACAAAACAGAGAAAAAACCAAAGCCAAGAAGACAAGCCTTTAGTAAAGATATGAGAATCGCTGTAAATACTATTCGTCAGTCACTTTCAATGGTGACAGATAACGGAATAAAGCTTGATTCTGAAGAAGAAGAATTTGATGAATTTTATCAAATAACGATACGAATACCAAAAGGCAATAAATAATAATTATTTACTTTAGTAGAGGCTTAAGGAGTTAAGTTTCTCTTTTTTTTTGTTACAAATAATACAGTTTTAACATTTTTGTGAGTTATGATTCCCCTGAGGAGCATTTTTACTAGAGTAAAACCAGCGATCAAAAGGGGGATCGCCAACTTACATGATATTACTTATTCCTTATAGGTTTTCTCAATTTCTATATACAAAAACGTATAAAAAATAGCCTTAAAATAGAAAAATATGAAACTGGAAATATATTTTTTTCATTAAAAACTAACTATTAGAGAAAATTTTGTTAAAATAGATTATATGATTGTAATTTAATAGGAAGTTGAAGGTAGGTGACATCCGTTGGGCAAAATTATTTCCATTGCCAACCAAAAAGGTGGCGTTGGTAAGACGACTACCTCTGTCAACCTAGGTGCCTGCTTAGCACATATCGGAAAAAAAGTATTGCTTGTTGATACAGATCCACAAGGCAATGCTACGAGTGGTGCAGGGATTGATAAGGGTGATGTCCAGCAATGTATTTATGATGTTCTTGTAGACGATGTTGATATAAAACAAGTGGTGAAGCCAACACAGGTGGAAGGGCTTTTTTCTGTTCCTGCAACTATTCAATTAGCCGGTGCAGAAATTGAATTAGTTCCAACTATTTCAAGGGAAGTCCGCTTAAAACGAGCTTTAGCAGAGGTAAAGAATGATTATGATTTCATCATTATTGATTGCCCTCCATCATTAGGTTTATTAACCATAAATGCTTTGACAGCCTCTGATACTGTTTTAATTCCTGTTCAATGTGAATATTACGCATTAGAAGGCTTAAGTCAGCTTTTAAGTACGGTCCGTCTTGTACAAAAACATTTAAATCACGAACTCATGATTGAAGGCGTGCTTCTGACAATGTTAGATGCTAGAACCAATTTAGGACTTCAAGTGATCGAGGAAGTTAAAAAATATTTTCAAGATAAAGTTTATCGAACAATCGTCCCACGCAATATTCGATTAAGTGAAGCACCGAGCCATGGTGAACCCATTATTGTGTACGATCCTAAATCAAGGGGAGCAGAAGTCTACTTAGATTTAGCAAAGGAAGTGGCGATGAATGGCTAAAGGACTTGGAAAAGGAATAAATGCATTATTTGCGAATGTTAATGTTGAGAATGATGATGCGGTTCAAGAAGTTAAACTAAAAGAGCTTCGGCCAAACCCATATCAACCTCGAAAAATCTTTCAACAGGAAGCTATTGAAGAGTTAAAGGATTCCATTCTACAACATGGTATATTACAGCCAATCATAGTCCGAAAGAGCTTAAAAGGTTATGAAATAGTAGTAGGTGAAAGACGTTATCGTGCCGCAAAAGAAGCAAAACTAGATAAAGTTCCAGTTGTCATACGTGAGCTTGATGAGCAGCAAATGATGGAGCTCGCTGTACTTGAGAATTTACAGCGAGAGGATTTAACTCCTATAGAAGAAGCAAATGCGTATCAAACACTGTTGGAGCGACTAAATTTAACACAAGAGCAATTAGCAAAACGTCTCGGAAAAAGTAGACCTCATATTGCCAACCATTTAAGATTGCTAGTACTTCCTAAACGGATACAAGATTTAATTTCAAATGGCGATATTTCTATGGGCCATGGTCGTGCTTTACTCGGATTAAAGAAAAAGGATAAGCTTCAGGCAATAGTTGAAGAAGTAATAAGAAATGGATTAAATGTTCGCCAATTAGAGAAATTAGTACAGCAGTTGAATGAAAATGTTTCACGTGAAACAAAGAAACCGAAAATAGAGAAAAACATTTACATTAAAGAACAAGAAACTGTTCTAAGGGAAAGATTTGGGACGAATGTTATTATTAAACAGTCCAAGAAAAAGGGGAAAATTGAAATAGAATTTTTTTCCCAAGATGATCTACAAAGAATTATTGAGTTATTAGACAACTCAGATGAAAAAGAAACCATCTATTGATGGTTTCTTTCTATATTAGAAGAAGGTGAAGTTATTGGTATTATTGGGGACTATCGTTAATGGGGTTTGCATTATTATTGGATCGTTAGTCGGAAAGTTACTACATATGGTTCCTGAAAAGGTAAAAGGAACTGTTATGCATGCTATAGGATTGGCAGTAATGGTATTAGGATTACAAATGGGATTCAAAAGTGGAAATTTTTTAATTGTTATTCTTAGTCTTGTTTTCGGTGCGGTTATAGGGGAACTACTAGCGCTTGAGGAAAAGTTAAACCAATTAGGGAAATGGCTGGAAAACAAAATAGGTCCAAGCAACCAAGGGAGTATTGCTGAGGGCTTTGTAAATGCAACCTTAATTTTTGTAATTGGCGCAATGGCTATTATCGGTGCATTGGACAGTGGAATTCGTGGAAATCATTATGTGTTATATACAAAGTCAATTATTGATGGTTTTACTGCACTTATTCTTACGACCACATTAGGAATTGGTGTCATATTTTCAGTCATCCCAGTTGTTCTGTACGAGGGAATCATTGCTCTTTTTGCCACCCAGATAGATCATTTTGTGCCGAAGGAAATAATGGATTCATTTATTAAAGAAATGACTGCAACCGGCGGAATTATGATTTGTGCAATTGGCTTAAACATTATGGGTATTACCAAAATTCGCGTTGCCAATTTATTGCCGGGGATAGTTATGGTAGCAGTAATAATCACGTTTATGCATTATTCTAAATTATTATTTTAAAGGGGAGGATTGCTCCCCGATAGAATTTATTGATTTTTTAATGGAAGCCAATGTAAAACATCCTGTATTGTCTTATCCCAATATCCCCACTCATGGTCACCAGGTCCGAAATTGGTGGTTATATCATAGTTCATTTTATTACAATATTCATTAAAACGAACATTATCTTCGTATAGAAAGTCCTCTGTACCACAAGATTGATATAATAATGGTTTATGATTTTGTCCGTTTACATTTTTTATTAATGAAAATAAATCATTCTCGGTTCCGGAAATATCCTCAGACCCGAAGATTAATGGAAATATTCCATCGTTAGGGGGTGTGCTTTTAATTCTGTTCACGATATCTGTTGCACCTGATAAACTTGCTGCAGCACAAATTTTATCTGGATGATTCAACGCCCATTTGAATGCTCCGTATCCCCCCATAGAAAGTCCTGCAACAAAATTATCCTCTCTTGCCTCTGATAAGGGGAAAAAGGACCTTGCTATAGATGGAAGTTCCTCGGTTAAAAATGTCCAATATTTATTCCCGTACTTCATATTAGTGTAATAACTATGATGGACTTGAGGCATCACTACAGCTAAACCAAGTCCCGCAACATATCTCTCTATCGAAGTCATTCTTGTCCAAATGGTATCATCGTCACTTAACCCATGAAGCAAGTAAAGTGTTTGATTCTTTTCTCTCCGTATTCCAACTTGTGTAGTTTTTTGTTGCGGCAAAATAACAGTCATCGAAGTGCTTAAATTTAATACTTCTGAATAAAACTGACAATGAATGAGGGCCACCTAAATCCACCTTTCCTAAGAAAATTGTGTTATAAATTATTTTCGTATTTTTATAGTACACTTTCTTTTTATATTTTTCGAAAAAAAAAGAAGAGGGATTATATTAGATAACCCATCTTCTATATGAACATAATTAAAATTAGTTTATGAAAAATCAAATAGTGTTTTCTTGATTTTTACTCCAATTTAGCTTTAATAAGGAATGCTGATATCGATAAGAAAGCCCTGCACGATAAATTCCGTCTGCAATCGTTTTAGCCATGTTTAATACTAAATGTAAGCGGGTATTTTGTAATACAAAAAACTCCATGAACCCACTCATGTTTACAATTCCGGTAATATGCATATTTCCGACAAAAGGTAATTCCTTTTTTACACCTGCACCAGGTTTTACGGGGCCATCACCGATTTGAATCATACCGATGCTTTTTAATTTTCCTAAACAAGCATCAATCCCAATAATAAAAGGATGGTCATATGTATTATTAATCGTCTGGAGTTTTTCCTCTAAATTAACAGCATGAATAGGATCTTCAAGGGTTCCATATATATGAAAAGGAGATTTTCCCTTTTCTTTCAAAAATGTTCCGATAAGGGGGCCTAAAGAATCACCGGTTGAACGATCAGTTCCAATACAAACAATAATTATCGGTACATCTATATCGTCTGGAAGCATGGATAATAAATGTCTGGCAACCGTTCCTTTGGCATTAATATCATCATATGGAATTTTTAATTCCTCTATTTTTCGATCAAAAAGTCCGTTCCCAATATTCATACTGTCCACCCCTTATTAATGGTAGGCTGTTTTCGAACAGATTATTGCTTTTCGGAAAAATTCTAAGTCTAAAAATTGATTGGTGACGTACTCTTTTCCCGATACATAAAGACTTAAATTCAAACAGAGCGATAAATTTAAGTCGTAAAAATCCAAATACCGATTTTTACATGATTTTTAAAACAACAATGTTACGAAAAGAGCCTAATGGTATTAACAGTATACGGAGGAAAGTATTTTTCTATACATAGAGTAAGGAAAATATGAAAGAATAATATGTTTCAGTTAATGAGTCGCTTCAATACAAAAAAGATGGGAATACTGTTAAAATAATAATACTCTTTAGTATTATGGGAGGTTTGTGAGTTTGAATTATTTAAAAGGAATATTTAATAGTGCTGTACAAAAATGGTTCAGTCAAGATATTTGGATCCATATAGGAGAAACTGTTCTAAAAATTTTCATCGTTCTTGTCATTGCATCAATTGTCATTAGGATTGGCAAAGCAGCCATTCGAAATATTTTTAAAGTCCGTTCAAAATCACCGCTTCGCATTTCTGAGAGAAGAGAAAATACATTACTGAAATTACTAGAAAACATCTTAACATATGTCGTTTATTTTATAGCACTTATTACTATCCTTTCCTTACTCACTATTGATGTAAAAGGATTACTAGCAGGAGCCGGAATTGTTGGACTGGCAATTGGTTTTGGAGCACAAAGTCTCGTTCGTGATATTATTTCTGGATTCTTTATTATTTTTGAAGACCAATTTTCTGTTGGAGATTATGTGGGAATAGGGAATAACCTTGGAACAGTCGAAGAAATCGGTCTTCGCATAACGAAGATTAAAAGCTGGACAGGGGAATTGCATATTATCCCTAATGGGAGAATTACAGAGGTAACAAACTATTCTATTCATAATAGTGTTGCAGTAATTGATATAAATATCCCTTATGATGGGAATGTTGAAAAGGCAGAAAGAGTCATAGAGGATTTATTGCCGAAGATGCCAATTAAGTATGAGGAAATTGTTGCTTTACCGCAAATGCTAGGTGTTCAACAATTGGGTACATCCGATATAATGTTAAGAGTTATTGCGGAAACTTTGCCAATGAATCATTGGCATATTGCACGAATGCTTCGCAAGGAAATAATAATGGTGTTAGATGCTAACGGAATCAAAGCACCTTTTCCAAAACTTGTTATGTATTCTCGTAATGAAGATGCTGACCTTCAAAATTATCAGGGTCGTAGGGGGGAATAGGGTATGGAGACAAAAGAATTTGGGATGAATGATATTGTTGAAATGAAGAAGCAGCACCCGTGCGGAACAAACCGTTGGAAAATCATTCGGATGGGAATGGATATCCGGATAAAATGTGAAGGTTGCGGCCATAGTGTAATGATCCCTCGTAAAGAATTCTCTAAGAAAATGAAGAAGGTTTTAGTAAAGCATGAAGAATGATTCATGCTTTTTATTATTTGGCAAGGCGCTTGCGCTTTTCTTGTATTATCCATATAATTGTGAAAGGTTTATTTTACGTAATGCTAAATTGAATTTTATCGAATAAATAGATTTTTAGAGGAGTGACCAAGTATGGCGCTTACAGCCGGTATTGTAGGGTTACCGAATGTCGGAAAGTCCACATTATTTAATGCTATAACAAAGGCGGGAGCTGAATCTGCAAACTATCCATTTTGTACAATAGATCCTAATGTTGGTATAGTTGAAGTTCCAGATGAACGTTTAAATAAATTAACAGAACTTGTTCAACCAAAGAAAACAGTTCCTACTGCATTTGAGTTTACTGATATTGCAGGCATTGTAAAAGGTGCCAGCAAAGGGGAAGGACTAGGAAATAAGTTTCTTTCTCACATTCGCCAAGTAGATGCAATTTGTCACGTAGTTCGTTGTTTTGCGGATGGCAATATCACTCATGTTTCGGGAAAAGTTGATCCGATTGACGATATTACAACGATTAATCTTGAATTGATCCTTGCCGACCTTGAATCAGTTGAAAAACGGATTGGTAGAGTAGAGAAGCTTGCGAAACAAAAGGACAAGGATGCAGTAGCGGAATATGAAGTATTAGCAAAACTGAAAGAAGCTTTTGAAGCTGATAAACCAGCACGCTCGGTAGAATTTACGGAAGAACAATTCAAGCTTGTAAAAGGGTTGCATTTATTAACAAGTAAACCTGTTTTATATGTAGCTAACGTTGGGGAGGATGAAGTAGCTGATCCATCCAACAATGAGTATGTTCAAAAGGTAAGGGATTTTGCCAAAAATGAAAATGCTGAGGTTATTGTTATTTGTGCGAAGATTGAAGAAGAAATAGCCGAACTAGAAGATGATGAAAAGGCTATGTTTTTATCAGAGCTAGGTATCAAAGAATCGGGTCTTGATCAACTTATTAAAGCGGCATATAGCTTGCTTGGACTAGCTACTTATTTTACTGCTGGGGTTCAAGAAGTTCGGGCATGGACATTCAGAAAAGGTATGAAAGCTCCTCAATGTGCGGGAATCATTCATACTGACTTTGAAAAAGGATTTATTCGTGCTGAAACAGTATCATATGATGATTTAATGACGGCTGGTTCTATGACTGCTGCGAAAGAAGCGGGAAAAGTTCGTTTAGAAGGAAAAGAATATTTCGTTAAAGACGGAGATGTTATGCATTTTAGATTTAATGTTTAATGGTGGTGCAACTTGCACTACCTTTTTTTAATGAAAAAATTTTCAGAAAAACGTTTACAAGAACGTGTGTTTGTATTAAAATTAAAACAAGTAGTAAAGGCTTGTTTGTAGAGGAAGAATGAAATGGGAACAATCATTGCAATTAGGTGGTTGTTATGGTATACTTTGTACTTGTGAGTAATGAACGTATGAATACATTGCTCCTTGCCCTTTTGAAAGGGCCGTATAGTCCATAAGGAGGTGACAGAAAGATGAAAAAGTACGAAGTTATGTACATTATCCGTCCAAATATTGAGGATGAAGCTAAAAAAGCTGTAGTTGAGCGTTTTGACAACGTATTAACAACTCAAGGTGCGGAGATCATCGAATCTAAAGACTGGGGTAAGCGTCGTCTTGCATATGAAATTGAAGACTTCCGTGATGGTTTCTACCGTCTAGTGAAAGTTAATGCAAACCCAGAAGCGGTTCAAGAATTTGACCGTCTTGCTAAGATTAGTGGAGATATTATTCGCCACATTGTTGTTAAAGAAGAAGAATAATTTGAGTTGTAATTAATATAAAAAGACTGGTGTTTCACGTGAAACACAGTCTAAAAGGGAAGGGGTTGATTCTGATGATGAACCGCGTTATATTAGTTGGCCGATTAACAAAGGACCCTGATTTACGTTATACTCCAAGTGGGGTACCTGTTGCTACATTTACACTTGCTGTGAATCGCACTTTTTCGAATCAGCAAGGTGAAAAGGAAGCAGATTTTATTAATTGTGTAGTATGGCGAAAACCAGCGGAGAACGTAGCTAATTTCTTGAAAAAAGGTAGTTTAGCTGGCGTCGATGGTAGATTGCAAACTCGTAATTATGAAGGACAAGATGGTAAACGTGTATATGTCACAGAAGTTGTGGCAGAAAGTGTTCAATTCTTAGAGCCTAGAAATTCAGCACCTGATCGTGGAGGCAACAATGATTTTTATGGCGGTGGCCAAAGAAATCAAAGCACCCCATTTAATCAAAATCAGAATCAACAACGAAACCAAGGCTATACTCGTGTAGATGAAGATCCATTCTCCAATGATGGTCAACCGATTGACATCTCTGACGATGATCTTCCGTTTTAATAGAATTAACTTTATATACAAAGGAGGGAAATGAAAATGGCAATGGGTGGACGCAGAGGCGGACGTAAACGCCGTAAAGTTTGCTTTTTCACAGCGAACGGAATAACTCACATCGATTATAAAGATGTTGATTTATTGAAAAAATTCATCTCTGAACGTGGGAAAATTCTTCCTCGTCGTGTAACAGGTACAAGCGCAAAATACCAACGTAAATTAACGATTGCTATTAAACGTTCTCGTACTATGGCATTATTACCATATGTTTCAGGTGAATAATGTATAAATAAAAGCACAACAAGTATTATATCTTGTTGTGCTTTTTATTTTGGAAAGAGAAGTTTTTAGATCAAAATTATTTAACGAATATAATCACTCCCTAGTGTAAGTAATATCAGTAATCTTATTACCTCATTGTGTTTACCAATCTTGAAACGAGGAGCTAGAAGGGAAAAATAACATATATTTCTAATTGGCTATAAGAGTATAAGCAAAGTCTCTTTTTTATTTTAATTTAATTTTAAGTTTTGCTTGCTATATTACTTTATGTAAGGTTAGTAAATAGCAGTAGGCACATAGCTAAACTTTTCTTTTACCCCCTTTTTTTCGGTACCCTGTACAACACAGGGTACCTTTTATTTTTTTAGAAAATGATAGAGTGTGACTATATTGATAACATTTTAAAATATTTTTACTTTCTGGAGCAAACCTCCATCTCCTACTTACGATAAGCAATTATCAACTCGTGAACTATTTCTCTGTGATTCCAATGTATTGTCGAAGACTGCGAAATCAATACGCCACGATCCTTTGTTTTTTCCATCGTTAAGAGTAAGTTAATATTTCTTTGTTAATTTATAAGCATGCTTAACTAAACATAAGAATCACCATTAATCTTCAAAAATGAAGTGCTTTTAAATTGATAGTTTTCGTTTAAGATTACAATACTTTGAACTGAGAGGATGGTAATAATGGACAATAACATCTATTCAAATGAACAAAAAAAAGAAACAAAGTCAAAATTTAAAAAATCAGGCTATTTTGCTTCAAGCCTTTTAGGAGTAGTTGCCGGTGCACTCGCTGTATCATTTATTGTTCCTAATATTGGAAGTGCAACTTCAGCAAAGGATACAGCATCGTCGTTACAAAATAGCATAAATTCGAATACGACTCAAACTACCCAAGCGAAGAATGTGTCGGTAAACTTAACATCGGATATCACAAATGCAGTAGCTAAGACAGAAAAGGCAGTTGTTGGGATAGCGAATATACAATCACAAAAAAGTAGCAGCTGGTACCAATCTGATAGTAGCCAAAACCAAGAAACTGGGTCCGGTTCGGGAGTCATATACAAAAAAGTAAATGGGAAGGCATATATTGTTACAAATAATCATGTTGTAGAAGGTGCAGACAAATTAGAAGTGACTTTATCAGATGGAACAAAGCTAGAGGGTAAGTTAGTAGGAAGTGATATTTGGAATGATTTAGCTGTCGTTGAAATAGATGGGAGCAAGGTGACGACTGTAGCTCAATTTGGAAACTCTGATACTATTAAGCTTGGAGAACCAGCCATTGCAATAGGCAACCCATTAGGAGAAGAGTTCTCTGGTTCTGTTACGCAAGGGATTATTTCTGGATTAAATCGAACTGTGCCAGTTGATATAAATGATGATGGTCAAGAGGATTGGGAGGCAGAAGTCATTCAAACAGATGCAGCTATAAATCCAGGCAATAGTGGTGGAGCACTTATTAATGCGGAAGGACAAGTAATTGGTATAAATTCAATGAAAATAGCGGAAGATTCAGTAGAAGGGATCGGACTTGCTATTCCTATTAACACAGTAGAGCCAATCATTAACGAATTAGAGTCAAAAGGGAAAATTACAAGACCATCTATGGGGGTAACATTGCAAAACATTAGTGATGTCCCTTCTTATTATCAACAACAATCCTTAGGGCTATCTAGTCCTCTTAGCGAAGGGGTTATGATTTCAGAAGTTTCTCAAGGGTCACCAGCTAAGGATGCAGGTCTGCAAAAATTTGATGTAATCTACGAACTCGATGGTCAAAAGGTGAATAATGTAATTGACTTAAGAAAATATATGTATAACAATAAAAAACCCGGTTCTAGTATGAAAGTAAAATTTTATCATCAAGGTAAAAAAGAAGAAGTAACAATTAAATTAGCAACAGATTCAAACTTACAATAAATGACAAAATGATAATTATTGTTTGAATAAAAAAGATGAAAAGACAGAATGGGATATAAACCAAGCTGTCTTTTTTGATTTTCCATTTACCCAGGTGGACACAGGAATAGTTATCTAAATGCAAAAATAATTATGGAAAGAGAAAATAAAGTAAATGAAGTCGTGGTAGTGTACTTTTCATTAATCCAGTATATTATGATAAAATATAGCCATGCTTAACGGTTTTTAGGTAATTAGAAAGGGGTAAGAAGTGTAAAAGTGAAAAATGTCAGAGTCATTACCGAAGGAGCACTGTTGCTCGCGGTATATATCGTACTGCTATTAGTTTTTATATATATTCCAGTTATTTATATCATTTCAGCGATGTTTCTAGTCCTTCCATTCCTTCTATACAGTGCTAAACATCCTTTTAAGTATGCGCTTGTCTTTCTTGTCGCTAGTTTGATCATTTCCGCACTAATTGGAACGATATTTTCTCTACCTGCTTCGTTTATCTTTGGAACAACAGGAATTGTTATGGGCTACTGTGTAAAAATAAAAAAATCGAAATTCGTTATTTTAGTTGCGTCCAGTCTTACCTTTTTAATTGATTTCCTATTTTTATATATGGTTGCTATCAAGTTTTTTCATATAAACTATTTACAGGATACAATTAAAATTATTCGAGATTCCTTTCAGCAATCTAACGAAATATTAAAGGCATTAGGTCAGACACAAGCAAATCAGGTAACATCACAGTTAGATAATATTATCACGCTATTTCAAACATTGTTCCCAACTTTGCTGGTGATTTCATCATTTGTATTCGTTTGGTTATTCATGATTATTAATTTTCCTATAGTAAGACGCTTCGGAGTAAATGTACCTAAATGGGAACCCTTTCATAAAATACAACTACCGAAAAGTGTATTATGGTATTATTTAATTACCATGTTTTTATCATTAATTATTCATCCAAAAACGGGTGGATTTAGCGCCTTAGCATTGTTGAATCTGGCGTTTATTTTTCAAATATTAATGCTAGTTCAAGGTTTCTCCTTCATTTATTACTTTGGATATTTACAAAAATGGTCAAAAGGTATTCTCATCTTAATTACTGTCCTAGCTTTCATCTTTTCACCATCTATGTTTCTTATTTTAGTATTGGGTATTATCGACTTAGGAATAGACTTACGAAGTAAACTAAAAGGATAAATTCACTTAAAGGAGCTGATAACATGCCTTCTTATTTTAGTAAGCGAATGGTTCGATATCCGTTGTATGGTTTAGTTGCGATATCATTAGCCCTTTTAGGTGTCGTTGCAATTTTTTACTGGTGGATCGCTGCAATTGCAATTATATTATTAGGAATATTATTTTATTTTGCTTTTCTTTTTGAAAGAAAAGCTCATGATGATATAGAGGAGTATATATCCACACTTTCCTATCGGGTTAAAAGAGTCGGGGAAGAAGCCTTAATGGAGATGCCAATTGGGATAATGCTGATTAATGAAGATTATTTTATTGAATGGACGAATCAATTTATGGCATCTTGTTTTGATGAGGACACTCTTGTTGGTCGATCATTATATGATGTAGCTGAAACGTTGGTTCCTTTGATTAAACAAGAGATGGATTCTGAGACTGTAACTATAAATAATCGTAAGTATCGGGTAGCTTTAAGGTTGGAGGAACGACTCCTATACTTTTTTGATATTACAGAGCAAATGGAAATTGAAAAGCACTATTTGGACGAACGAGCTGTTATCTCCATTATCTTTTTAGATAACTATGATGAAGTAACCCAAGGGATGGATGATCAAACACGGAGCAGTCTTAATAGTTTAGTGACATCGATTCTTAATAAATGGGCAACAGATAATGGCATCTTTTTGAAGAGAATTTCCTCGGAGCGATTTATAGCTATTTTTAATGAAAAAATATTACGAGAACTTGAAAAGGATAAATTCTCTATTTTAGACGATGTTCGTGAAACTACAGCAAAGCAAAATGTACCATTAACATTAAGTATCGGGATTGGCTCAGGACTACCTGTATTGCCTGATTTAGGTTCTCTTGCCCAATCAAGCCTAGATATTGCTCTTGGTCGAGGTGGGGACCAGGTAGCTATGAAGCAATTAAACGGGAAAGTGAAATTTTACGGTGGAAAGACAAACCCGGTAGAAAAGCGAACACGGGTTAGAGCACGAGTCATTTCCCATGCATTACGGGAATTAATGCTAGAAAGTGATAAAGTGATCATCATGGGTCATAAGTATCCTGATATGGATGCGATTGGAGCAGCAATTGGAATACGGAAGGTTGCCCAAATGAACCAAAAGGAAGCATATGTTGTTATTAATTCATCTGAAATTGACACAGGCGTGAAAAGATTAATCGAAGAAATAAAACAGCACCCAGATATGTTTACTCGTTTTATTTCGCCAGATGAAGCTTTGGAAATGGCAACAGAAGAATCATTATTAGTAATAGTCGATACACATAAGCCATCATTTGTCATTGAAGAGAAACTAATCAAAAAGATTGATAATATTGTTGTTATCGATCATCATCGCAGAGGGGAAGATTTTATTAAAAACCCTTTGCTCGTTTATATGGAGCCATATGCTTCTTCAACAGCCGAACTAGTAACTGAATTACTTGAGTATCAGCCTAAAAATGAAAAAATAAATATGCTCGAAGCAACGGCTTTACTCGCTGGAATTATTGTCGATACAAAAAGCTTTACTTTAAGAACAGGTTCAAGAACCTTTGACGCAGCTTCTTATTTAAGAGCTTTAGGTGCGGATACAGTGTTAGTACAAAAGTTTTTGAAAGAGGATATTAACACGTACGTAAAAAGAGCTAAGCTTATTGAAAATGTAAAATTTTATCTGAATGGAATAGCGATTGCTAAGGGTGATAACGAAGAGAAAGTGGATCCTGTTGTCACTGCACAAGCGGCAGACACATTATTGACAATGGATGGCGTAAATGCTTCGTTTGTCATTTCAAAGCGAGCAGAAAATGAAATAGGAATTAGTGCACGTTCCTTGGGAAATATAAATGTTCAAGTTATAATGGAAGCATTAGGTGGTGGCGGTCATTTGTCGAATGCTGCTACTCAATTAAAAGATGTGACAATTGAACAAGCTGAACAAAAGCTAATAAAAGCCATAGATGAGTATATAGAAGGGAGCACAAAGTCATGAAAGTAATCTTTTTAAAGGATGTAAAAGGTAAAGGGAAAAAAGGTGAAACAAAAAATGTAGCAGATGGCTATGCTCATAATTTCCTTATTAAGCAAGGACTTGCTGTAGAAGCAACAACAGCTAATTTAAAGGGTGTAGAAGCACAAAAGAAAAAAGAACAATTAATGGCAACAGAAGAATTAGAAGAGGCTAAAAAACTAAAAGAAGTTTTAGAAAAAATTACAGTCGAATTGAAAGCAAAATCAGGAAACGGTGGAAGATTATTCGGTTCGATTACGAGTAAACAAATTTCCGAGGAGCTTAAGAAAAAACATAATATTCAAATAGATAAGCGCAAAATGGAATTAAATGATGCTATTCGTGCGTTAGGATATACAAAGGTTCCTGTGAAATTGCATTCTGATGTTACCGCAACATTAAATGTCCATGTCACAGAAGAAAGTTAAAATTGCCAGCTACATAATATCTTCGTTCATGATAAAATAGAATAGTCATAGAAGGATGAAACAAACATCCTACACCAAGAATTATAAATGTGGTCTTTTTCATTTGATCACATTTTTTTGTTTAGAGTATTTAGGGCTTTTTATTACAAAAAATATTTAACAAGTATAGATTATGTCTAGTGTAAGCAGCCTTCGGCTAACGGATTTCGGAATCAGCTTGTGAACTAACTTTCTGTGTGGTTCAATTATCTCGCCTGTGACCACTAAAGTGAATTCACACTTCAAATTTCACTCATCCGTACGCTAGAGTTGCGGGGCTTGCGCTTTTCTTATCCCGTATTTGAATAGGGGGTTTTGATATATGAGTGATTTATATGCAGATCGAATGCCACCACAAAATATTGAAGCAGAGCAGGCGGTACTAGGTGCTGTTTTTCTTGAACCATCTTCATTAATTACAGCTTCGGAAGTTTTAATTCCAGAGGATTTTTACCGTAATGCCCATCAATTGATTTTTCTTATTTTCCTAAAACTTAATGATGAAGGAAAGGCCGTTGATTTAGTGACGGTTGCTGAAGAATTATCTGCTTCTAAACAACTTGAGGATGTAGGTGGTATCAGCTATTTAAGTGAGTTAGCTGGTTCCGTTCCTACAGCTGCAAATATTGAGTATTATGCAAGAATCGTAGAAGAAAAGTCTTTACTTAGACGATTAATTAGAACAGCAACCACTATTGCAACGGATGGCTATACTAGAGAAGATGAAGTAGAGGAACTTCTCAGTGAAGCGGAACGGGGCATCATGGAGGTGGCAAATCGGAAAAATGCCGGGGCATTCCATAATATTAAGGATGTTCTTGTCCGCACTTATGATAATATTGAGCTACTTAATAATCGAATTGGGGATATTACAGGTATTCCAACTGGTTTTGCTGAGCTTGATCAGATGACGGCAGGTTTTCAACGGAATGATTTGATCATTGTCGCAGCCCGACCGTCAGTAGGGAAGACAGCTTTTGCTTTAAATATTGCCCAAAATGTGGGGACAAAGGCTGGAGAAAATGTAGCTATTTTTAGCCTCGAGATGGGTGCAGAGCAGCTTGTCATGCGTATGCTCTGTGCGGAAGGTAATATAAATGCTCAAAATTTAAGAACTGGTTCCTTAACAGATGAAGACTGGAGAAAACTAACCATGGCGATGGGAAGTTTATCGAACTCTGGAATTTTTATAGATGATACACCAGGTATTCGGATTAATGAAATACGTTCGAAATGTCGTAGATTAAAACAAGAGCATGGGCTTGGAATGATATTAATTGACTATTTACAGCTGATTCAAGGTAGTGGCAGGTCCAATGAAAACCGTCAACAAGAGGTTTCCGAAATATCCCGTTTATTAAAGTCGCTGGCACGTGAATTGGAAGTCCCGGTTATTGCATTATCCCAGTTATCGCGTGGGGTTGAACAACGTCAGGATAAGCGCCCGATGATGTCAGATATTCGTGAATCTGGAAGTATTGAGCAAGATGCAGATATCGTTGCCTTTTTATATCGTGATGATTATTATGATAAAGAATCGGAGAATAAAAATATCATTGAAATTATTATTGCCAAGCAACGTAATGGTCCAGTTGGTACAGTATCTTTAGCATTTGTGAAGGAATATAATAAATTTGTTAATTTAGAAAGAAGATTTGATGATGCGGGAGTTCCCGCAGGTGCATAATTGGAAGGGAAATTGGTATTTTACCAGTTTCTTTTTTTTATAGGATAATATAAATATACGAATAAAAATAGTTATCAATCTATTATCGTTCGTGTTTTGGTTGACTTTTTAATTAAAATTGATAAAATAGGTATGTTGATATTTGAAGACCGTGAATAATAACATATCGGAGGTGCGTTGGAATTGTCTTCAGTAGTTATAGTAGGTAGTCAGTGGGGAGATGAAGGAAAGGGAAAGATTACCGATTTCCTTTCAGAAAATGCAGAGGTTATTGCTCGTTACCAAGGTGGGAATAACGCAGGACATACCATTCGTTTTGAAGGTGTAACTTATAAGCTTCATCTTATTCCATCTGGAATTTTTTATAAAGACAAAATAAGTGTTATTGGCAATGGAATGGTAGTTGATCCAAAAGCACTTGTTGAAGAATTAAAGTACCTACATGATAAAGGCATTGAAACGGATAACCTCCGTATTAGTAATCGTGCTCATGTGATTCTTCCTTATCATTTGAAACTGGATGAGGTGGATGAAGAAAGAAAAGGTTCCAATAAAATTGGTACTACGAAAAAGGGAATCGGCCCAGCCTACATGGATAAAGCTGCAAGAATTGGCATCCGGATAGCTGATTTATTAGACCGCGAAGTATTTGAGGAAAAGCTTACTCGTAATTTAGAGGAAAAAAATCGATTACTAGAACGTATGTATGAAACAGAAGGCTTTAAATTAGAAGATATCTTGGACGAGTATTATGAATATGGCCAGCAATTTAAGCAATATGTATGTGATACATCTGTTGTTTTAAATGATGCTCTGGATGAAGCGAAAAGAGTGCTATTTGAAGGAGCACAAGGAGTTATGCTTGATATTGACCATGGTACTTATCCTTTCGTAACTTCCTCCAATCCAGTCGCAGGTGGAGTAACAATTGGATCAGGTGTTGGACCAAACAAAATATCACATGTAGTTGGTGTGGCGAAAGCATATACAAGCCGGGTTGGGGATGGACCATTTCCAACTGAGTTAACAGATGAAATTGGTAATCAAATTCGTGAAGTAGGTCGTGAATATGGGACGACAACTGGACGCCCACGCCGTGTTGGCTGGTTTGATAGCGTCGTTGTTCGTCATGCAAGAAGAGTAAGTGGTTTGACAGATTTGTCACTAAACTCTATTGACGTTTTAACAGGATTTAAAACAGTGAAAATATGCGTTGCTTATAAATATAATGATCAAATTATCGAGGAATATCCGGCAAGCTTAAAGATACTAGAACAATGTGAGCCTGTATATGAAGAGCTTCCTGGCTGGAATGAGGATATCACAGGTTGTAAATCATTGGATGAACTACCCGCAAATGCACGTCATTATTTAGAGCGAGTTTCCCAACTGACAGGAATCCCATTATCTATTTTCTCTGTTGGACCTGACCGTTCACAAACGAATGTAATTTATAGTGTTTGGAGATAATAGATAAAGCATAAGCCGCCAAGAGATCTATCGGATGCTTACGATAAATAAAGAGTTGATTTCGTATGAAATCAGCTCTTTAAAAATTTTTTTGTAGAATTTTGCCGAAATGTGTTGCAATATTAGAAATCTGTATGATAATATATAATATGTTGCTGCAATAAAAGAAATATCTTTTTTAAATCAAAAATTGAGAGCCATTAGCTCAGTCGGTAGAGCATCTGACTTTTAATCAGAGGGTCGAAGGTTCGAGTCCTTCATGGCTCACCAT
>NZ_JBYSWK010000043.1:0-28950 GCF_058781025.1 Heyndrickxia sp. FW510-T9
CACGGCGAGGGACGAGTCGATGTTGACTTATCGTAGGGAGAAGACGTAGAAATCCGCTAGCCGATAGGCGCTGGAGCTAGACAGAAATAAAAAACAACTGCCGAAGAACTAGTTTTAAATGACTAATAAACATTAGTGCATATGGATAACAAAGGAAATGATGTTATTAGTATGCACTTTTGTTTCCATCAACATATACTTAATGCTTCATGTTGAACGTGGGGAGGTAATTCGCTATGGAGCCACTACTTGAGATTGATAATCTGAAAACCTATTTTTTTAGCAAGCGGTCTGTTACACGTGCAGTTGACGGAGTCGATTTGAAAGTGTATCCAAAACAGATCGTCTGTATTGTCGGGGAATCAGGTTCGGGAAAAAGTATGACATCATTGTCTATCATGGGGCTAGTGCCGAAACCAAAAGGGAAAATAGTGGATGGAAATATTACCTTTAATGGCTCTAACCTCTTAAAGTATACAACGAAAGAATTGACGGAAATCCGTGGCAACGACATTTCGATGATCTTTCAAGAACCAATGACCGCCCTTAATCCCGTTCTTAAAATTGGCGATCAAATTACTGAAGGGTATCTTCGTCATAATAAAAAGACGAAAAAGGAAGCGTTAGATAAGGCAATTGAAATGTTGAAATTTGTCGGTGTCCCACGAGCAAGTGAAATTGTAAATGAATATCCTCATCAATTATCGGGAGGCTTACGGCAAAGGGTTATGATTGCGATGGCGATGATTTGTGAACCAAAATTGCTTATTGCCGATGAGCCGACAACAGCGCTTGATGTAACCATTCAAGCACAAGTATTAGAGCTTATGAAGAAAATGCGTGATGATTTAGGAACATCAATCATGCTAGTCACACACGATTTAGGTGTAGTAGCAGAAATAGCGGACCAGGTTATCGTTATGTATGCAGGGCAAGTAGTTGAATCTACGGATGCGGACACTCTATTCGAAGAGGCACTCCATCCGTATACAAACGGATTGATGAATTCCATTCCATCCATTAAAGAAGATGTGGAAACCTTATATTCCATCCCTGGCACAGTACCTAATGCAGCTAGCTTCCCGGAAGGCTGTCGATTTGCCGATCGCTGTCCAATTGCAAAAGATAGTTGTAAGAAAAAGATGCCGGAACTTCGCGAAATCAAACCAGGGCATTATGTTAGGTGCGATCTTATTGAATAGATTGAGAGGTGATGAATTTGTCGAATTTGCTAGAGGTAAAAGAATTAACAAAGTACTTTCCCATTTCCGGCGGAGTTTTACAGAGAACAGTCGGTCATGTAAAAGCAGTTGATGGCATATCATTTGCAGTCGGAAAAGGTGAAACGTTGGGAATAGTTGGCGAATCCGGATGCGGGAAGTCAACGACTGGAAGGATGATCGCAAGAGTACTCAAACCAACGAGTGGCAGTATTACATTTGACGGGACCGATATTTCGAAACTAAATGGAAAGAAATTGAGGGAAATACATTCCAACTTGCAAATGGTTTTTCAAGACCCATATGCATCCTTAAATCCTAAAATGGCTATTCAAAGTATTATAAGTGAACCACTTGAAGTAAATGGAATTGCAAAGGGAAAAGAATTGGTTAACCGGGTAAATGAATTATTAGAGACAGTAGGATTACGACCGGAAGATCGTCAGAAGTACCCCCATGAATTTTCTGGAGGTCAGCGGCAACGAATCGGGATAGCAAGAGCACTTGCTTTGAATCCTAAATTAATCGTTGCGGATGAAGTTGTTTCAGCACTAGATGTTTCTGTACAATCACAAATCCTTAACTTAATGGTTGATTTAAAAAAGAAACGGCAGCTTTCGTATATCTTTATCTCCCATAATCTTTCGGTTATTCGACATATTAGCGACCGTGTAGGAGTAATGTATCTTGGACATCTTGTGGAATTAGCGGATAAAAGAGATTTTTACAATAATGCTTTGCATCCATACTCCCAAGCTTTGCTTTCAGCCGCACCAGAACCAACAAGAAATAATGAGCGTGAAAGAATCCTGCTTCAAGGTGAAGTGCCTAGTCCTGCCAATCCACCAATAGGTTGTCCTTTTCATACTAGATGTCCACTTGCCATGGAAATTTGCTCACATGAAAAGCCAATTATGAAGGAAAGTAAACCTAGTCATTTAGTGGCTTGTCATTTATATAGTTGATTAATAGTTTTCAACCAAGGATGTGAAAATATGAAAATACATTTTTTGGGGACTGCAGCCGCAGAAGGTATTCCAAACCCACATTGTGCTTGTCCAACTTGTTTGGAAGCAAGAAGGTTAGGGGGACGGAATATTCGTTCGCGGACATCCATTATTATTGATGATGTGCTGAAAGTGGATGATCCCCCAGATACATATTATCAAGCGCTACGTGATCAAATTGACTTAACCAAATTGAAAGATTTGATTATCACTCATACACACGGTGACCATTTCACTCCAACGGATATGGAGAATCGAATAGAAGGATTTGCACATGGCATTGAAGAACCTTTACATATATACGGTAATGATCTAGCGATTAAGGGATATCAACAGTCCATTCCTGCTTATGGGAAAGAAAAGAGATTTTTATTTAACCGTGTAATCCCGTTTAAAGAGTTTGAGACGCAAACGGCAAAGATTACACCGCTTTTAGCCGATCATGATCCAAATGAAACTTGCTTACTTTATTTCATAGAAAAAGAGGGGAAGCGCATATTATATGGTAATGATTCTGGCTGGTTTCCTGAAGAGACTTGGTTTTGGTTAGAGAATAAACAGTTAGATGTAGCAATACTGGATTGCACAGGCGGCTTTTATGGCAATAAACGAAGCCGAAATCATATGTGCATCGAGACTGTAATGGAAGTCAAACGATTATTTTTAGAAAGAAGTATTTTAAAAGAGAATGGGCAAATAATCACTACCCATTTTTCCCATAATGCTGGTTTACAACATAAAGATTTTGAAAAAGCACTAAATCCTCACGGTTTTCTAGTTGCCTATGATGGCATGATCTTACACCTGTAGATGAAAAAGATCTAAGAGAAAAGGAAAAAATTAATTTAAGGGAGTTGTTGGAATAGATGCAACCGATGACAGCTGTAATCATAGGGGCAGGAGACAGAGGCGCGAGAGCATATGCACCATATGCATTAGAATATCCTCATGAATTGAAAATTGTCGGAGTAGCTGAACCAAATCGTGAGAGACGAGCTAAGCTGCAACATTCCCATAACTTGCCTAATGATAGTTGCTATGAAAATTGGGAAGAGATGTTTTTGGAAGGAAAGAAAGCTGATATTGCTATCATCTGTACGTTGGACCGCTATCATTTTCAACCAACGATGAAAGCATTGGAATTAGGCTATCATGTTTTACTGGAAAAGCCAATGTCGCCAAATCCAAGAGAATGCATTGAGATGGAACGGGCAGCTAATAAGTATAATCGTCAATTAGCTATATGTCATGTATTAAGATATACAGACTTTTGGTCCACCATCAAAAAAGTCATTGCAGATGGAAAAATAGGTACTGTCGTATCCATACAACTAAATGAAAATGTAGAAGTGATGCATATGTCCCATAGCTTTGTCCGTGGAAATTGGAATAACAAAGAGAAATCAAGCCCAATGATCCTTCAGAAGTCTTGTCATGACATGGATATTATCAATTTCATTATGGGAAAAGAATGTAAGCGAATAAGTTCCTATGGATCGTTACTACACTTTCGTGAAGAAAATGCACCAAAAGGAGCACCAGAAAGATGTTTGGATGGATGCCCGGCTGAACAAGAATGTCCTTTCCATGCAGGGAATTATTATCTTGGCGAAGGAAAAGGATGGGCTAAAAAATTTACGGAAGATCATACACGCGAAGGAATCATTAAGGCTCTAAATGAAACACCATATGGAAAGTGTGTGTATCGTTCAGATAATAATGTTGTAGACCACCAAGTAGTGAACATGGAATTTGAAGATGGAGCTACAGCCACTTTTAGTATGTGTGGCTTTACGAGAGAGCAAACTCGAATTGTTCAAATCATGGGGACTAAAGGTGAAATTCGCGGGAATATGGAAGACAATAGCATTTCTATTTTTGACTTTTTAACAAAACAAGAAACCATCATTAAGTTTGATCATCCAGTAGGCGGACATGGTGGTGGAGATAACAAAATTGTTCGTTCCTTCTTAAGAGCTGTTAGAAATAACTTGGAAGAAAGTATTTCTTCGGCAACGGTTTCCGTAAGAAGTCATTTGATGGCGTTTGCTGCTGAGGAATCCAGATTGCAGAGAGGGAAATCTATCAATCTAGATGAATACTATCATAGTCTACAGACGGAGCACGAAGTTAAATAACGTTATAGATAATAAGAAGGACAAGGGAGAGAGCCTTGTCCTTTTAAATAAAATTAAAACATTTTAAAGAAGAAATTAGAATATTCTATTAGAAAAAGAGGTGATGGTAAATGAGGCAAGCAATTGGTATTGACATTGGTGGTACAAAGATTGCAGCAGGAATTGTTACCGACACCGGTGAATTACAGTTTCGTACCGAAGTGAAGAGTGATCCATTCAACAAAGAAGCAATGTTTGAAAAAGTAGTCGAGGCAGTGGAGCAAGTACTTGAAAATGCATCTATTTCTATTGGGAATGTAGAAGGAATTGGTGTAGGGATTCCAGGAAAAGTCGATCGGAAGAATGGAATTGCAGTTTATCAAAATAACCTTCCATGGGAGGGTTTTCCCATCACTGTTCGATTAAAGCAACAATTCGGTGCTGTGCCAATCAGTATTGATAATGATGTTTATATGGCTGCTTTTGCAGAGTGGAAGCACCAGCAGGCAAAAAAAGATGAAACATTTGTGTATATCACGATTAGTACTGGAATATCTTGTTCGATTATTCACAACGGTGCTTTTTTAAGAGGTGCTGGTTTCGCTGGGGAACTGGGATTGCTTCCGATTCTCACAGAAAGCTTATCGAATAAGGAATATATGCGATTGGAAAGCATTGCTGCTGGACCAGCATTTGAAAAAAAAGCAAAAACCAATTTACGGGCTGAACATATTACTGCAAAACAAGTGTTGGATCGTTATCAACAAGGTCAGCCCCAATATGAACAAATTGTTCATGAAATTACTAACCATATCGCATATGGTCTTTATACCATCTCGTGTTTATTAGATCCCCATACAATTATTTTTGGAGGAAGTGTCATAGTGAATAACCCTTTTTTGCTAGACCTCTTGAAAGAAAAGCTTGCAAACTATCAATTATCAGAGCAACAACATTTGTTAAAAAGGATGAGCATCAGTGAATTAAAACAAGATAATGGAGTGATTGGTGCAGGAATGCGAGTTCTCGAAAAGTTGGTAGATTGATAAGGCTCTTTTCTTAAACTTTGTATAAAATCCAAAAACCGATTTTAACCTGTTGCTATTTATATATGAGTAAAAATCGGCAGTAGGATTTTTACGGTAATATTCTGCAATCAAATGAAAAACGGAATGTAGAAAAGAGCGCGAATCCTATCCATTTCAAGGATTATATACTTATACGAAAAGCAACAATCTTTGCGAAAACAGCCATTGATAAAAAGGAGTGTAAAAGTTGTTTAATAGTAGTCTTGAGAAATTAAATGTTTTAGGTGCAAGAATCACAACGGAAGAAATTAAGCAGCAGCCTGATTTATGGGAAGAAACTTATGGCCTGTACCAAAAAAAGAGTGAAGAAATTCAAACATTTTTGCAAAAATTAATAGGTTTGCATGAGAAAATCCGGGTTATTTTTACTGGTGCCGGAACGTCTGCCTATGTTGGAGATACCATTCTTCCATACTTAAAGGAAAAACTGGACGAAAGAATATGGGATCTGCAATGTGTGCCAACCACTACATTGGTGTCCAATCCATACCAATATTTACATGAAAATATTCCAACATTACTCGTCTCCTTTGCAAGAAGCGGCAATAGTCCCGAAAGTGTTGCAGCAGTAGAATTAGCTCAAAAGGTTGTAAAGAACCTCTATCAGTTAACTATCACTTGTGCACAGGAAGGACAACTAGCAAAACGAACGCAAGGGGACGAAAATAATCTTCTCCTATTAATGCCTGAAAAATCGAATGATCAAGGTTTTGCGATGACAGGAAGCTACTCATGTATGACCTTTGCTGCCTTGCTAATCTTTGATCCATTATCTTTGGATGAGAAAAAGAAATTGTTAGAGAGAATCCAAGTAATGGGAGAAAGTGTCATAAGTAGAGTAGAGGAAATACAACAAATCATAGATCAAGATTTTGAGCGAATTATTTATCTTGGATCTGGAAGTTTAGAAGGATTGTCTCGTGAAGCGCAGTTAAAGGTTTTGGAGCTAACAGCGGGACAGATTGTAACAGCCTTTGATTCTTCTCTTGGCTTTAGACATGGTCCTAAATCATTTGTAAATGAAAAAGCGTTGGTATTTGTTTTTGTTTCCAATCATTCATATACCCGTCAATATGATATCGATATTTTAAATGAATTGAAACAGGATGGTATCTCAAGCAATATTTTTGCTATTCAAGTAGAAGGGGCAGGCGAATATTCTGGAGACGCATTTACTTTTGAAAAAGAAGCCCAGTTTATTCCTGATGCGTACTTAGCATTACCGTATATTATGATCGGGCAAACGATCTCCTTATTATCCTCGATTAAAGTAGGAAATAAACCGGATACACCATCACCAACTGGCACGGTAAACCGTGTTGTGGAAGGTGTAACCATTCATGAATATCGTGAAAAACGGCTCTTTTCTTAAATTTGATGCTTTTGTATTAACGAAAAATTATTAAATTTCCTTAATTAGGTTAAAAATGAAACTTTGTTAAGAAAAGATGCCCGAAACTATACTGTTTTCGAATTTTGTACGAAGAGCGAAAGGTTAAAATCGGATTTTTGGATTTTAACAATGTGTACGAAAACAGCATTAAAAATAAATACTTGAAAGTGGGAGAACGATGATCCTTACTGTCACCATGAATCCATCAGTCGATATCTCTTATCCTATTACTGTATTAAAGTTAAATGACGTAAACAGGGTGGATTTTGTTCGGAAAACGGCAGGTGGAAAAGGATTGAATGTCGCAAGGGTTATTTCACAAATGGGGGAAGAAGTGCTTGCGACAGGTATCCTTGGCGGAACAACTGGAACGTATATTATTGAAGAACTTAACAAAAGTAAAATTCATCATAATTTTATGATCACAGAAAAGGAGTCGAGGAATTGTATTGCGATCCTTCATGAGGAGAAGCAAACGGAGATTTTAGAAGCTGGTCCTACATTCAGTAATGAAGAAGGGGAACTTTTCTTGGATAAATTTGCAACTATGCTTTCGATGGCTTCCATTGTGACAATCTCAGGAAGCTTGCCAAAAGGACTTCCACCTGATTTTTATAATCAAATGATTAAACTTTCTACTCAAAAGGGAATTCCAGTAATCGTTGATACGTCTGGTGAAACTTTAAGGCAGCTGTTGTTACAAAGTGAAAAGCCATTTGCCATAAAACCTAATCTAAGCGAATTGTCTCACTTACTTGGTATTGACTCCGAAATGACAATAGAAGAGCTGAAGAAAGCGCTAAGTCATGAACTATTTAAAGGGATTGAATGGGTAATTGTGTCTATGGGTAGTGAAGGTGCTTTTGTAAGGCACGGTGAACTTTTTTACCGGGTTACCATTCCAAAAGTTAATGTCGTAAATCCTGTTGGCTCCGGAGATGCAACGGTAGCTGGATTTGCGATTGCTTTAAGTAAGGATCAGCCTATTGAATTTGTACTAAAAACGGCCATGACTATGGGATTGTTAAATACGATGGAAGTAGAAACTGGCCATATTAATAAAGAAAAGTTCCATGATTATTTTACATTAGTGAAGGTAGAAAAGGGAGAATAAGAATGCTTAAACTCACGAAAAACAAACTAGATGCATTAAAACGTTTATCAGATGAAACTGGCGTCATCGGGGCGCTTGCAATTGACCAGCGCGGTTCATTGAAAAAAATGATCGCAAGTAATAGTTCAAAAGATATTGGAGACAGTGGCATTATTGATTTTAAAAAATTGGTAAGTAGTGAACTAACAAAATATGCTTCGTCTATTTTGCTTGATCCGGAATATGGACTGCCAGCTGCCAAGGTGAGAGCTGAAAAAGCCGGATTGCTATTGGCTTATGAAAAAACAGGCTATGACGCAACCGTTCCAGGGCGTTTACCGGACCTACTAGATGAATGGTCTGTTAGAAGATTAAAAGAGGCTGGAGCAGATGCTATTAAATTCTTATTATATTATGACATTGATGAAGACGAGGCAATCAATAACGTCAAGCATGCATTTATCGAACGTTTGGGATCCGAATGTGTCGCAGAGGATATCCCATTTTTTCTAGAACTAGTATCATATGATGCTAGTAACGACGATGTGAAAAGTGTAGAGTATGCGAAAGTGAAGCCGCATAAGGTAAATGATATGATGAAAGAATTCTCCAAACCAAGATATTATGTAGATGTGTTGAAAGTGGAAGTTCCAGTTAACATGAACTTTGTAGAAGGTTTTTCAGAAGATGAGGTTGTCTATACCGCTGAGGAAGCAAAGCAATATTTCAAAGAACAAAGCAATGCAACGGACTTGCCATATATTTATTTAAGTGCAGGCGTAAGTGCTCAGCTTTTCCGTGAAACACTAGAATTTGCCGCCTCTGCAGGAGCAGAATTCAATGGTGTCCTATGTGGACGGGCAACGTGGAAAGATGGCGTCCAACCATTTGCAGAACAAGGCGAAGCAGCGGGTATCCACTGGCTACAAACAGAAGGCAAAGAAAACATCACCGACCTAAACGAAGTACTCCAAAAAACCGCCAAATCCTGGTTCACCAAAGTACAATTCTAAGTGGTGCCAGGCACCCCTAGGAGATAGGTGGTACCTAGCACTATTATTAAGTGTTGTGAGGAGAACTTTTCCTTCTCGTTAATAGCGGAATTTTCAACAAAACTCGTACATAGCATTTGCATTGTGCGAGTTTTTTTGTTTATGGTTCTTTCTATATAAAATTGTTATATTTTGTTCTTTCATACAAAAACAATAAACGATTATAAAAAACACTAAGAAATTTCGCTACAAACTATACATTTCTTTCCTCCTATAATTTATACAAGTTAATTTTACAAAATCCCAAATTTATCGATTTTCTGAAATAGTATTTTTAATTTTTTCCTTTTATTTTAAAAAATTAAAAACACATTAAAACACCATTAATAATTATGAATTTATATGATCGGTTTAAAAATTTATAGATTACTACTAGTAATCAAAGGGTATAAAAATAAATATGTTAACTTAATATTTCGTTATAAATTCACCCATTTAGAAAAAAGGAGGAGGAAATTCCTATGACAAGTCAAGGTGGCTTTAAAAAATCACTGAATTTGCTCGACCTTACATTCTTAGGGTTAGGGTCCATTATTGGGTCGGGTTGGTTATTCGCAGCGGCAAATGCTTCAAAATTTGCTGGCACCAATGCTTGGATTTCATGGCTAATTGGAGCATTTGCTTTTATTCTGATTGGACTTGTATATGCGGAGTTGGGATCAATGATGCCACGCTCTGGAGGGTTCGTACGTTATCCACAATACACACATGGTACGTTGGTTGGATATCTTATCGGTTTTATTGCGATGCTCGCATATTCCAGTGTAGCAGGAATTGAGGTCGAGGCGGTTCGTGGCTATGCAGCAACATGGTGGACATCCCTAGGAACAGAAGATGCAGGTCCAACACTTTTAGGATATCTGTTTGAAATTGCACTACTAGTAATCTTTTTACTACTAAACTATTGGAGCGTAAATGTTTTTGGCAAGTTTAATACAGTTATCACGGCAATAAAATTCCTTGTACCTATTCTTACGGTTGTTGTTTTATTTACTCATTTCCATCCTTCTAATATGTCTGTAGGAGGAGCAAATCCTGGAGGTGTTTCCGGAATTTTTAGTGCAGTATCTTTATCCGGTATCGCATTTGCCTTCCTAGGATTCCGGCAGGCTGTAGATTTTGGAGCGGAATCGAGGCGACCGCAACGGGATATTCCGCTGGCAATTATTTTTGCGATTTTACTCGGAACCATTATGTACTTGTTGCTTCAGTTTGCTTTCATCGGTGCAGTACCAGCAGATGCTCTTTCAAATGGTTGGGCTAAGCTAAAATTCGTAGAAGCGCCATACGCGGATTTAGCAAAATCCTTAGGACTATTATGGTTAATGAATATTATTTTTGTAGATGCTGTCATTTCTCCATCTGGAACAGGAAATATTTATCTTTCAGGTACTACAAGGGTGCTGTTTGCATGGGCCAAAACTGGTCTTTTCTATTCCTGGTTCCAAAAAGTGGATGCTCGTACAGGGATTCCACGCGGTGCCCTTTGGTTATCGATGATTCTATCCATTCTTTGGATTCTTCCAGCACACTTAAACTTTTGGCAAGGCCTTGTCGGCAATGTCACTTCTGCAACCGTTTTAACGTATATGATCGGTCCGATTTCGTTAACGGCTTTACGGAAAACAGCTCCTGAAATGCATCGTCCATTCCGTTTGAAAGCGATTGGATTTTTATCCCCGCTAGCATTTATAGCCGCATCTTTAATTATCTTTTGGAGCGGATGGACGACCAATTTTGAAATTCTCGGCATTACATTGGTATCGATTGTCCTCTATTTTGCTTTTATGGATAAGGAAGGACTGCGGAGTCGCCTTCGTTCCGACTGGAAAACCGGTTGCTGGCTAGTTGTATATTATATTTTCATGCTCATTATTTCTCGTCTTGGAAACTATCAATTACCTGAAGGTGCAAAGCCAATCATTGCTTCCCCGTGGGATAGTTTAATAGTGGTAGTTGGAGCGCTAATCTTTTATTATTGGGGTGTAAACAGCGCCATGAATAAGCCGGAAATTGATGAAGATGATGAATCTGATACAGTATTGAATGCTGCGGATGTGTAAGGGTAGATAAAATGTAGCCTCTGGGGTTATCCTCGCAGGTTTTTATTTTAAAAAATAGTTCGTTTTTAAAAATGTTTGGGAGAACAGCCCGAAAATATTACTAAATGGCCCGAAAAGTTAAATGAATAGCCCGAAAATAAAACCGAACAGACCGAAATGAAGCACAAACGGACCGAATTGGGTATAAAGACCCAAGATGATCCGCCGCCGTTTAATAGTATAAAAAAATTCTTACTATCCTGTAATAGGTGAAATTCCTAATTTGCCTAATTGTAATAAGCCCATCCAAATATGTAACTGGATGAGCTTATTTTTTGCGGCGCCTGGCATCTTTTACTAAACAGCTGTCCTTTCAAGCACGCTTTTCTAAATTGCGGGCAGTTTCGCTTTTTTCCACTTGTTGTTGATCACGGTATGTGCCGAGAAGTTTGTCGTAAACTGGGTTGGTGACACCGTACCAGTAGTTCTCATTTTTATAATGATGCCATAGATGCATTCTTTTCATCCGTTTGCCCCAGGGGGTTTTCGGGATGATCGATTGGTGTGCTACATAATGCGTCCATTCATAATACAATAGCATCGTGGCAATCCCGTTGGCATAAGCAATGGTCAACGTGATATCTCGGAAAATCGCAAAAACAATTAGAGAAATGACAATAATTTGTGGCAAGCTGTACCAAACCGGGAGAAATAACAGTTTCAATTCACGTGGATCCACATGATGGTCAAAATGAATACGCTTGATGAATTTATGCATTAAAGGGTTCTTTGGTGTTTTCATGTGAAATAAAAACCGGTGATTAAAATACTCTGCTATCGTATACGTGATCAGACCGATGAGAAAAGCCAACCAGGTTGACCATTGATCCATCCCGGGCACAATTGACAAGAGCCCTACAATCAACAATACACTCATAATCTGAACATGAATATCCCCAAAAAATTCTTTCAAATACCCCTTCATTTAAACCCTCTCCATATTCAAGATTTTTTCGCTAGCTTGAGGTATGCTTTTAAAAATTTTAACCAGTTCCGCTTTTCACCGAAATATCCCACTACCAAATCTTTAAACAGTGGCAGCTTGCCTCTGTATGGGAACCAATTAACCTCCGTTGACTTTTTTCCTTTGTCGATGAAAATGGACTGTTCTTCACAAAAGCTTTTCAAACCATCATCTCCATGATAGCGACCAATTCCACTTTTCTTGACGCCACCAAATGGTAAATATGGATTGGCGACGAAACTGACTACTTCGTTAATGCACACCGAACCGGATTCCAATTGTTGAGCCATACGCTTGGCCCGCTCAATATTTTTAGTCCACACGCTTGCGCTTAATCCATAAGATGTGTCGTTTGCCAGGCGGATTACTTCTTCCTCACTGTCGAACGGCTGTACAGTGACGACAGGACCGAATGTTTCTTCTCTGTTGATTTCCATATCTTGGCCGGAATTGATTATAACCATCGGTCGAATCTGAAGACCTTCTGGCCACTCTCCAGGTGCAACTCCTGTAACGAGTTCCGCACCTTGTTCCATTGCTTCTTTCACATGCTTTTTTACAATTTCAATCTGGCGTTCGAATGTCATTGAACCGAGGTCAGTATCATCATTATCCATTTGACGTAAAGCGTCCGTTTTTGTCTTTAGTTGTGTAACAAACTTTTCATAGATCGGACGCTCAACATAAATCCGCTCCGTTCCCATGCACATTTGCCCACTGTTCGTAAAAGCACCCCAAAGGGCCCCGTTTACTGCACGTTCCAGATTGGCGTCGGCGAATATAATGAGCGGATCTTTTCCGCCGAGTTCCAGTGTTGTCGGAATCAGTCTTTTTGCCGCTTCCTGCTGAATGATCTTTCCTGTACGAACAGAGCCGGTAAAAAAGATATAGTCAGGACAAGCTTCCACAAGTTTTGCGCCGACCTCTCCTGTCCCGTGTGCCACCTGGAGAACTCCGTTAGGAAACCCCACTTTTTTAAAAAGTCTTTCCATCAATTTGCCAACAAGTGGAGTCACTTCAGATGGTTTCAATATGACCGTATTCCCACCTACAAGCGCACTGGCGACGGGAACAATCGACAAGAAAAAGGGGAAATTCCATGGCGTTATGGCGAGCACGACTCCACGTGGGCGATAAGCAATGAATGACTTTTTCCCAAGAAGTAAAAGCGGTGTTTTTACTTTTTTCATTTGTAAGACCCGTTCCGCATGCTCTTCGATATGTTTGAGTGCATCTAGCGTAGCCAGTAAATCTGAAACTAGAGCTTCTGTTTTCGGTTTTCCAGTATCGCCCGAAATTATATCAATACATGTATCTAATTCCTCCACAATCGCGAGACGTAGTGCACGAATCCACGGAAGACGCTCGGCCACCGTTCTGTTTTTCCAATGTTTGAAAGCCTTACGAGCATCCTCCATCATTATTGGAATCTGCTTTCCGGTAGTCTCCTGAACCTCCGCCTTCTCTTTCTCCGTTGCAGGCATAACTGCTTTTAATCCTTCCATATCTGCTACCTCCTCTTAAAAAGGACTAGAAAGTTTATTACTATATAAATTATTTATAGAGTCTACATTCTGTCAAACGCAAGCTGTTATTAGCTCGCTTATTTCTATGTCTTCTCCTACGAAAAGCGAGTATTGATTTGCTTCGTGTTTTTTATGACTTGTATCGAAGACTACGAAGGTGAAATTTGATATCTAACATCACTAATCCTCCATCCTCTTCTTATTAGAATTCATGATAAAATTAAGCACAAAATCGACTTAACTTTTTTGAATATTATATCATATTAAAAAAGCACTATACATTATCCCTAAAACAATTGAAAAAGGCAGAATGATTGAAATTCTATAAACTAAGATTAGAATGAAAGGATAATAATCTAATAGTATCGAATATTTAGTAAGTCTAATAATATTCGAATAACGTTCAGTAGCAATTTATTTTTGCTTGGAGTGCATTTTGTACTTAAAAAACTAGATTTTTTGAAGGAGAGATAACAATGATAAATGTTGCATTATTAAGTAGATGGCATGTCCATGCCGATGACTATGCGAATCAGATTAAAGAAAATGAACAGCTATCCATCCAACTTGTTTGGGATGAGGATCAGGAGCGTGGGGAAAAATGGGCCGCTGAATTAGGCGTACCTTTTGAAGGTAATTTACAATCCGTTTTATCCAATCCTACCATTGATGCCGTAATTGTTAATACACCAACTAATTTACATAAAGAGGTTATTCTCGCTGCAGCAAATAAGCAAAAGCATATATTTACAGAGAAAGTGCTAGCCTTTTCTGTGAAGGATTGTGAAGAAATTTTTGCTGCAGTTGAGTCGAACGGAGTTAAGTTGATGGTCTCCTTACCACGGTTAACCGAAAGTCCCTACCTATATGCACAAAAGATAGTCGATGAGGGATTACTTGGACAATTAACATCGATCCGCTGCCGTCTTGCCCATAACGGAGCAGTGGCCACTGATGGGAAAACTCAGGGCTGGTTGCCTGCTCACTTTTTGGATGAGGAACAATGTGGAGGGGGCTCCCTCATTGACCTTGGAGCACACCCGATATATCTGACTAACCGTCTTATGGGCCCTGTTCACGCTTTACATGCACGTCTACAACAGACAAATCAACTCGGTGTAGATGACAATGCTGTTGCTATACTAGAATACAAATCTGGTGCACTAGGTGTCATTGAAACAGGATTCTTATCGTATGGAAGTCCCTTTCAATTAGAACTTTATGGGAAAGAAGGTGCACTTCTAATTGAAAATAACCAGATTCGTGTAAAAAGTAGCCGTTTAGGACATCAAGACTGGGAAACTCCGGCAGAAACAATTCCGCCATTACCAATGCCAATGGAACAATGGGTTGCGGAAATTCTAACCGGCAATGTCCCGTCACTGACAAAAGAGGATTTTATTAATTTAACAAAAGTGAACGAAGCCGCTGCCGTATCCCATAAAGAAAACCGCCGAATTGAACTAACAGAAATTCAGGAGTGATAGATAGTATTTTAAGGCAAGTAAATGTATTTCTACTGATAATCTATATTTTAAAAGAAAACCTTTTTGCTAAAAAAAAGAATATTCAAAAAATAGGTTGTAATAAAATATTACTTGTTTTAATGTTATTTCGTATACCTAAATAATTGACAAATGGGGATGAGGAAATGGAAGCTGCACAACTTGTACATGTTCATCGAGGGAAAATGCTGGAAAGTGTTCATATGGGACATATTGCTGTTGTTGATTCAGAGGGGAATATTCTTTATAAAGCGGGAAATCCGTATCAAATGGTTTATGCTCGTTCATCCATGAAGCCAGTTCAAGCGATTCCATTAATGGAGACTGGTGCGGCTGATTTTCACCAATTTGATGATGCAGATATTGCATTGTGTTGTGCTTCACATAATGCCGAAAAACAACATACGAACCGAGTCTTATCGATTCTTAAGAGAATTGGTTTAGAGGTAAACGACTTGCAATGCGGTACCCATAATCCTAGATGGGAAGAAGTGTACGAGGAATTAATCCGCGAAGGAAAACCAGTTACTCCTTTATTTAATAACTGCTCAGGAAAACATAGCGGGATGTTAACAACTGCCCACCATATGAATGAAACAATCGAGGATTATTACAAACTAGATCATCCAGTTCAGCAAAGAATTTTAGAAGCAATTAGTAGTTTAGCAGAATATCCTAAGGAAAATATTGAAATTGGCATTGATGGATGTGGCGTACCTGTTCATGGGATGCCACTCGATAAATTAGCATATTGCTATGCGCGAATGGCAAAACCAACAGGATTGAGTGATGAAAGAACAGCAGCTGTGAAAAGAATCACTCAAGCGATGATGAATGCACCTGAAATGGTTGGAGGCACTAATCGTTTTTGTACTGATTTTATGAGAGTTGCGGGCGGGCGAGCATTCGGTAAGGCTGGAGCTGAAGCTGTCTATTGTATTGGCGATATTGAAACTGGCATTGGTATTGCCATTAAAGTGGAAGATGGAAATGGCCGAGGAACGAATCCGGTAGCTGTTGAGGTATTAAAACAATTAGATCTTTTAAATGATGCTCAGCTAGAACAATTAAAAGATTATCATTATCCACAGGTGAAGAATTGCCGACAAGAAACGATTGGGGAATTGTCACCAGTATTTCAATTGGAACTTGTTAAGAAGCACGTTCAATAGTTTTGATTACATAGTGAAAGAAATTATGGAAGTCTGTGTATAAGTTTATCCAAACACACTTTTTTAATTGCTCCATATTTAAAAAGGTGTGTTTTTATATCAAAAATAAACATTTACATACAGGAGAGAGGGTAAGATCCTGATAGTTTTAATGTTTTTCCTATTATAAAATTAAGTCGAAAACATTTTCGATTTTTATGACAAATTTCGAGGTATTATCCATCTTAATTTTTGTAGTATAAAAGGAATAACAAACAGAAAAGATGATAGAGTTTCATTTTTTTTGCTCTGTTTGTTCTTTATAAAGAACGAAAGGGAGAATTGTATGCGAACACTTTTATACTATTTAGCGGTGCTTAATTTATTTGACGCAATTATTACTTTTTTTGGGCTTCATTATTCTTATATTCAAGAATCAAACCCGTTGATGTATAAACTTTATGAAATTAATCCTTTTCTATTTATCGGATTGAAATGTACACTTTCTCTTCTTTTAATTTGGTTTACAAGTAAAAAAAGACTATTTCAAAGTCGCCTGCCTAAGATGTTAACGATCTTTGCCGCTGTCCTTTACACCTTTACATTCCTACTCCATAGCTACTGGCTCTATATTATTTAACATTTAGAGGATTATATTGTGGTGCAGGGCACCACAAATGTACAACAGGAAAATTTTGGATGTCTTTCTACAAGTAATTAGATTGCTATTTTAAAATAATCCTGATAATATTTAGATGTAAAATAATTAGATATCTAAATAAATGATAGAAATGAGGTTTATGTATGAGATTAGCAGGTAAAGTTGCTATTGTGACTGGTGGAGCATCTGGTATGGGCGAACGCATGGTTCATCTTTTTAGCCAAGAGGGTGCTCAGGTTATCGCAGCAGATATAAATGAAATGGGTCTTGAAAAAATCGGTAAGCTCGATAATGTAACGGGAATTACGCTAAATGTTACTTCTGAGGACGATTGGGGTAATTTACTGAAGGAAGTGAAAGAACGTTTCGGTAGAATTGATATATTAATCAACAATGCAGGTATTTCTTCAGAAAAGCGTTTAGAGGAAACTACATTTGATGATTGGAATAAAATGATGACAATTAATGGCTTTGGGCCATTCATTGGACTAAAACATGTATTTCCATATATGAAGGAACAGGGAAGTGGAGCTATCGTTAATATTTCATCTTACACAGCACAAATTGGTCAAGGTTTAAATCCTTATACAGCATCAAAAGGGGCTGTTCGTGCATTTTCAAAAGCGGCAGCCGTCCACTTTGGTTCTTATGGAATCCGCGTAAATACCATATTTCCGGGGATAATCGAAACACCAATGACACAAACATTGCAAGCATCTAAGGATCTTCTTAAACAATTAGAAGCTACAACCCCTCTGAAACGGATTGGCAAGCCTGAAGATGTCGCAAATGCTGTATTATTTCTCGCATCCGATGAAGCATCCTTTATTACCGGAGCGGAGCTTATTGTGGATGGTGGATTCTCTGCGCAATAAAAACTTTCAAAGTACAGTTTTTTTTCTTACCGGTTTAAGAGTATCGTAAACTGTATGGAAATAACTTTGTAAAGCAAAAAGTAGCCCCTTGTTAAGAGGGGTTTCTTTTTGTGATAAAATATACCGAAGAAATCAAAATAGAGAGTAGGAAAAGCATGGATCAAAATCAAACCATTTTTGAGCTGATTCATAAAATGGAACAAATAAGCAACAGCTTGATTATTCAATGGAATCAAATGTTTAATGAAAATCTTGGAATTTCACATATTCTAGTATTAAGTCATCTAAGTAAACACGGCAAAAGCCGTCCTTCCGACATCGCGAGAGCATTAGGACTTACACCACCAACATTAACCCATCTATCGGAAAAGCTGATTAAAAAGGGGCTTGTGATTCGTGAACGGGATAAAATCGATAGAAGAGCACTTTATCTTAATATTACGGATGATGGCTGCAAAATGTTATCAATAGCTCAAGAAACTGGACTGCAATTACGACTGCAATTATTTGAAAAACTAACTGCGGAAGAGCTTAATCAGCTTTTACATATTTACAGTAAATTAGATGGATAAGATAAATTTACTCACTATAAGCTGAAAAATCAATGACACTGATAATCATAATGCCAAAATGAGAGCATATATTGTGAAAACTCACCCTCCAAAATTTCAATATAAAGGGTCGGCTCAGCCGACCCTTTTCAAATTCATTTGTCCACCACAGGCGGACAAAACCATCTTTTGTCCACGACGGGTGCCAGGAATCAAAATGCAAAAATTGGTAACGAAAATTTTGCACTAAAAATAGCAAAAATACCTCCAAAATCGACCCTAATCCTAAAAATAATGCTTAAAAAATGGTGGATATTGTCGAAATAATAAGTAAGAGTATTTTTATGATGATTGGAAATAGCTTTTTATATATTTTAGGCAATGAATGATGTTTTAATTTGATTTTTATTTCACTATGGGAATGGAGAACAGGTGAATGAGGAAGGAACAATCGAGGTATTCTCGTCTCGCAAATTTAACGAAGTTGATTAACACAAAGCTTGAATTGCGTGAAGTGCTAGAGCATGTAGTTACTGCCATCTCCGAAGAAATTGTTCAATGTGATTCTGTGGGCATTTATTTACCACAGGAAAATGGAACATTCAGGGGATATGTAGGGAAACCAAATATCATTAATGGAATGACGCTCGACATGCATGTGATTGATTTGGAAATGGACTTACTTGCAAAGGAAGTCATTGATACACAACAAACAATCTACATACCAGATACATCAAAGGACAACCGTCCAGATCCAAGAGCGGTAGATGGATTTCAAATTAAATCTTTATTAGTGCTTCCTATTTCATATGAAAATGAATTATTCGGTCTTGTTTTTCTATTTGATTATGGCACTCCGATGAATTTAACGGAGTCAGAGATTCAATCTGTTGAGGCATATGTCAACATGGCGGCAGTTGCGATTCAAAATGCAAACAATTTAACGTATAAGGAAAATCTGATTGCAGAAAAGCAATTATTACTGGACGTAACTCAAGATCTGTCTATGTGTTCATCCCTACAGGAAGCATTAGACAAATGCTTTTCCTACGTTGGTAAGGTTCTGGAGAATGATAATATAGGTGTTCACTTACTTGAACCGATTGCTGAGAGAAGCATGAAACCGGCAAAATTAAGCAAGGGAAGCAATTGGACAGAAGAAGATTGGATAAAGGCGCATAATAAAATCAAAATTGATCAAAATAATGACCCAGTATTTCAGGAAGTTATTAGGACGAAAAAAGCCCTGCTTATCCCAGATGTATTCGTTGACGAAAGGCCAAATCACGAACTTTGCAGAGAGTTTGGTATGAAGGGGCTTTTCATGCTTCCCCTTGTTACCATGGGCGAGGTATTAGGCGTGATAGCCGTTGTCAATTTTGATGAAGGTGGACTAATGTATCGCGAAGCTGCTATTCGTCTTACGCAATCGATCGTTGACGCAACTGCCTCCACGTTGTCCAATCTATTATATATGGAAAAACAAGAGGTTATTATTGAAGAGAGAACATTAGAAGCTAGAGAAAAGAATAAAGAATTGGAGAAAGTAGTATCCGAATTACAACAACTTAGTCGTGAAAATGAATTAATCCTTAAATCAGCAGGCGAGGGTATATTTGGTTTGGACCTTGATGGGAAATTAACCTTTTGCAATCCTGCCGGCGAATCAATGCTAGGATATGAGAAAAATGGGGAACTCATTGGAAAATCGTCCAGTATTATTTTTAATATACACGACAACATGAACACAAACGGACTACCAATAAACTCGACTAGTAAAAGAAGCCATTATTATACAGATGAAAAGTTTTTTCGAAAAGACGGTACAAGCTTTCCAGTCGAATATGTCATTTCTTCCATAAAAGAAGGAAATGAAACGGTTGGCTATGTTGTTACCTTCAAAGATATTACAGAAAGAAAGCAAATGGAGGAAAAGATTCGTTATCATGCTTATTTTGATAATGTCACAGATTTACCTAATAGGGTTTTATTAAATGACAGGCTTAATCAAGGTCTAACTTATGCCGGAATTCATCATGAAAAAGCGGCAGTGCTTTACCTCGATTTAGACCGCTTTAAGTACATCAACGATACATTCGGACATAGCTATGGAGACCTTTTATTGCGCGAAGTTGCCAAACGATTAATCGCCTGTACGCCAAAAAGCGCTACTGTGTCACGCCAAGGCGGGGATGAATTTACTATCTTTTTGCCTAATATTAAAGGGAAAAATGATGTTGCAAAAGTTGTAAAACTTGTCATCGCTTCATTTTCCCAACCTTTCAATATTAAGGATAATGAGGTTTATATTAAAACAAGCGTAGGAATTAGTCTTTTTCCAGATAATGGGGAAACATCTGAGATTCTTATTAAGAATGCAGATACAGCAATGTATAAGGCGAAAGATATCTCGGGAAATAGCTATCATTTCTTTAGTACTGGTATGAATCGGAAAACATTAGAAAATGTTGAAATCGAAAGTGCGTTATACAAAGCTTTAGACCTGAAAGAGCTTGCCGTTTATTATCAACCGCAAATCGATTTTAAAACAAAAAAAATCGTTGGAGTGGAAGCCTTACTAAGATGGAATCATCCTATAAAAGGATTTATCCCGCCGGATAAATTTATTCCGATTGCGGAAGAAACCGGATTAATCGTGATGATTGGTGAGTGGGTTATGAAAGAGGCTTGCGGCCAATTGAAAATATGGAAGGAACAAGGATTTCCTTCGATTAGTATGGCGGTTAATTTATCAGTTCGTCAGTTTGAAGAGAACAATTTGTTTGCAATGATTAAAAATATTTTAAAGGATGCTGATCTTTCGCCAGAATATCTGCATCTAGAGCTTACGGAAAATCATATTGTAAAAAATACCGAAAGAACAGTACAAACAATAGAAAAATTAAAAGACATCGGAATTAATATTGCCATCGATGATTTCGGAACAGGCTATTCCTCACTAGGTTATTTGAAGGATTTGCCAATTAACACATTGAAAATTGATAAATCTTTTATTCAAGATATGACTTGGAATAATGATAATGCAGCTATCACTAATACCATTATTACATTAGCGCAAAATTTGAATTTAGATGTTATTGCGGAAGGTGTGGAGACAAAGGAACATGCGGAATTTCTACATGATAGAAACTGCTATTTAATGCAAGGCTATTACTTTAGCCCACCGATGTCTGCAGAAGATATTGCGGACAAATTTTTCAAAAGTAACGGTCTTATTAAACTTTCATGAGCATTCGTTTGTGGTACAATATGGAAGAACTACTTCGTCTTTCACTATTAACGGGCAAGTTTATGGCTTATTCAGAAGATTGACCACCATTTATTTTTAAAAACAGAATAAGCAGGAATATTGGTGATTCACCTTCCGATCGTAGGGAGGATCTTCAAGGGGAATCACCAACTCACAAAAAGACTTACTGTGCAATTTATGCAAGCTAATTTTTTCTCAAAGTATAGGAGGAATTTTCATGAAAGCAGCACGTGCAGTACTAGAGTTTTTAAAAGGAAATGGAGTAAAACATATCTTCGGAATTCCAGCAGGATCCGTCAATGCTTTATTCGATGAACTTACGGAAATACCAGAAATCACCCCAATCGTAACGAAGCATGAAGGTGCAGCAGCATATATGGCAGCTGCTTATGCAAAATATACAAATCATCTAAGCGTATGTGTCGGTTGTAGCGGCCCCGGTGGAACAAACTTAGTAACAGGTGCAGCAAATGCGATGCGCGAACATTTACCGGTTTTATTTTTAACGGGAGCCGTTCCGGTGAATACAATTGGATTGAATGCGTCGCAAGAATTAGATGCCGAGCCTATCTTTCGTCCGATTACTAAATACAGTACAACTGTGAAAAATTCTAAGGATCTTCTGAAAGAGGTTGTAAAAGCTACTGAAATTGCGATTTCAGGAGTTCCTGGCCCAGTCCATATTGCGATGCCGATTGATATTCAACATGAAGTAGTAGATCAGCTCATTTCTGCTCCTCCAAAAAGAAAACCGATCATTCCAAATCTTGAAACTATCAAGGAAGTAGCGAATCAGTTAGCAAATAGGAAGAAGGGGTATATTTTAGCAGGGCAAGGTGTTCGAAATTCCGTGGACCAGTTATTGGAACTAGCAGAAATTCTCGGGTGGCCGATTATGACGACACCACAAGCAAAAGGATATATTAAGGAGGATCATCCACTGCTTACCGGCGTGTTTGGCTTTGCGGGACATGAAGCGGCTTCTTCCTTGATTAATGATGGGGATGGACAAGCATTATTAATAGTCGGCTCAAGTCTTGGGGAAACAGCAACCAATAACTATAACGGTAATATTACGAAAGACCGTTTCACCGTCCAAATGGATTTTGATGAAACAGTTTTTAATCGAAAATATCCAGTTGATATCCCCGTATTAGGAGATATCAATATAAGCTTAGCATTTCTAATAGAAGAATTAAGAGCATTAGGCTATAGTGAGACAAACGCAGTACCTGTTAAGAAGAATACTCATCATTCAGATGAGGAATATAATACAAAAAATGTGCTGATAAATCTCCAGAAATATTTGCCTGCAACCACAAGATATACGGTAGATATTGGTGAATTTATGTCCTATATTATTCAATACATGAAGGTGTTAGATTCAGATTCTTATAACATCAATGTTCATTTCGGTGCAATGGGGAGCGGAATTGGCGCCAGCATCGGCTCAAAATTAGCGGAACCAGAACGACCTGTCGTATGCATTACAGGGGATGGATGCTTCTTCATGCATGGGATGGAAATTTTAACAGCAAAAGAATACAACTTACCAATTTTGTTTGTCATAATGAACAATGCCCGTTTGGGAATGGTATACCATGGACATGCCCTTCAATTCAAACGAACCCATCCATCTTTTGAACAAGAAGGAGTCAATATCGCCGCAATGGCAGCGGCAATGAATATTCCAAGTTATCGAGTGAATGAATTGGCAGACTTAAAGGAAGATGTAATTCATTCCTTAATGAATGGAAACGGACCGGCTATATTAGAGATTGCTCTAGTGGATAACAATACGCCGCCAATGGGTGACCGTGTTAAGTTTCTATCTTCGTTTGGGAAATAAATACTTATTTAAGTGGATAGACTATTTTTACACAAAAAAGTTCGGGTTAATGGGGGAAACGCCCCACTAACCCGAACTTTACATATGTAGATTTGAATTCTGAATAACTTTTACAATCGCTCCAATGGTTTTCCCCTTAAAAGAATCAGGAACTGCTTGGCCCGTTGGATTTGCATAGTAGTATTTCCCTTTTTCGTCATTATAGGAGTACCCTAGTTGTACTAACATCTCTTGTAATTCTGCAGGCAATTCCTCTTTACCGGTTTGCTTCATAAAATACTCTGTTGGATATACCCAGGCATCCACATCTCCTGCTCCAGTATGGACAACAAATAAATCCTTATCATGATGAACAACCCACTGATCCTTTGAAAACAGCGAAATCCTTGCCTTTTCCAAGGATGCAATCGCATCTAAATTTATCCCAAAAACCTCATTGATCATTTTCCGAATGTCCGCACCAGTTACTTTATTTTTATGTATTTCCAAGTAAGAATCAATTACTGAAGTAGCGGTGTCTAAATTTGTTGCAGATAAAGGAGTTTTCGCTCTTAAATCAAAGTCGAAAAGTTCCTCCACTATTCTACATATCTCAGAGCTACTAATTTTCTCCGAAAAAGTATCAACCCATTTATCCATTACTTCAATTTTTGACATCGTATTAATGTTGGCTTCCAACTCCATATCCGCAAGTTCAGAATTATTTACTTCCATAAGAATAACTCCCCCATCATGAATTTGATCTTTATATCCTTATTATAGCGTTTTTACTAGAATCAAAAAATCTTGTCATAAAAAGTTTATATCGGTGCTCCTTTTGTTTTCTATATGTATACTATTATTATTCTCTATCATAAGGTAAATTTCCTATTATTAATTTAGCAGAATCATTTTTGCGATAAGGTGAAATAATTTACAGTTAAGGTAATATTACTTTCTTGTGGAAATTAATTTACAATTCAGAAAAAAGTAGTATAATTTTTATTGAATTTTATTATTCTTTTATATTTGGGGGATTACTATGCGTGGAACATTAACAAATGATGCAGGTGTATCAAAATCAGTTAAGATTGGTTTTAGCTGGACTACTTTCTTTTTTGGTTTTTTCCCAGCTTTAATAAGAGGGGACTTAAAGTGGGCGGTTATTATGTTCATCACTGCAGCTTTAGTAGGAACATTTACATTTGGCTTTGGTGCATGGATTCCTGGAATTATTTTTTTTTTGTCTACAACAAAATTTATATCAAAGATTTACTGGAAAAAGGGTATCATGCTGATGACCAAACACAAGCAGAACTAGTTAAGAGAGGAATTATCTCATCTGTTAGTTCAGCAGCTTAATAACTACTATTGTGTACGTTTTTTGCGCAATAAATTCCAATTAACATTGTAAAAGTGATTACTTAAGGATTCAGCTATGCTGGATCCTTTTTTTTATATTTGCACATCAGGAGTGGACACTAAACGTTATTGTCTAAGGGTGGTGAAATTTGAAGTGCGAATTTCACTCAGGCTTGACACCATAGAAGAATTTCCTGATTTGTGGAATGATAACTTACTTTTTGCAAAAACTATTATTCCAGACATTTTTATCTCCAGTGCTGTGGTGCTTGCGTTTTTCTATGTTGTAGAAGGGATTGACCCCATCTTGAATAAATTAAATTTACTATTTGCATTGATTTTATCATTCTCCTTTTTCACTTCATATCGAGCGGTTTTTAGTGAGGAAGTATCATCCTCTATTGTTCATCTTCGGTTATTAGAAACGACGGACTTACATGGAAATGTTTTGAATTATGATTATTTACGAGGGGCTTATACAAATGAATTCGGATTGGTTAGGACGGCATCTCTTATTAAGCAAACGCGGAAAGAAGTTTTGAATACTATGTTATTTGATAATGGAGATTTGCTTCAAGGAAATTCATTAACCGATTATGTCGTGAAAGAAAATAAAGTCCTATATGGGGAAACTCATCCAGTTTATAAGGCAATGAACCTGTTAAGGTATGATGCTGCAACATTTGGAAATCATGATTTTCATTACGGATTTGAATTTTTGCAGGAATCTATTAGTGGTGCAAATTTTCCATATGTTAATGCAAATTTGTATATTAATGACCATGATGAAATTGACATAAATGATATTCATTATTTTAACCCATATGTAATTTTAGATAAAAAAGTGACCGATATAAATGGATTTGATCATCATTTGAAGATTGGCGTGATTGGGTTTGTCACTCCAAAAGTAATGATTTGGGAGAGAAGGGCACTAGGAAAGCGTGTTAAAGTTAGGGATATTACCGCAACAGCCAAAGAGCTTATTCCGAAAATGAAAGAGGATGGCGCAGATATTATCGTTGTGCTTGCACATACAGGCTTATCCTCTACTGCAAACATGAATGAAGAAAGTTCGGTTTATCCGCTTAGTAAAGTCCCAGGTATTGATGCGATTTTGTATGGACACTCACATAAGGTCTTCCCGGATAAATCTAGATATAGAAGAGTTACAGGCATTGATAATATAGAAGGGACGATTAATGGTGTTCCTGCAGTCCAAGCGGGGAGTTGGGGAAGCCACTTAGGTCTTATTGATTTACTACTAGAGTATAAAAATGGACAATGGGTCATCATTCATTCACAATCATCTGCTAGGTCGATACTGAAAAGAACGAAAAAAGGAAATCAACCAACCGTGAAATCAGATCAGGATATCATGAATGCGATTAAAGATACACATAAAAAGACGATTCAAAATTTAGAAATCGAAAACCATGCTTTCCCAGTAAAAGCAAAAAACCTTCCAGATTAGGATTAGGATTAGGATGGACGTGCTTTTATTCGGTATATCTAAGCTTGTACCGGTAGCACTACTAACAAAAATCGAAATCTGGCTACTTATCATTGCTATAAATTCACTCTCCATGCTGCTTTCAGGGCGTGAATTTGGTGAATTATGTTGGTTTTTGTAGAAAGTTTTGGGAATCTGTCGTATATCTAATAAATCTGTTTATGCTATAATATCTAAAATTGAGTTAACGGATATATAAGGAGATAATAATGACACAAAATTTTGTATCGATATTTGATATTCCTTTCATTGATATAAATAGAAAAGATTTTGTCCAACTGTTGGAAGGACGAATTCAGCAACAAGAAAAAACATTCATTGTCACCGCAAATCCGATCATCGTTATGGAAGCAAAACAAAATGAACGGTACAAACAATATGTTGAGAAAGCTGACTTCATCACAGCAGACGGTAGTGGCATAATTCTGGCTTCTAAGTTGTTGAACCAACCTTTGCCTGAAAGGGTAACAGGGTTTGACATGATGTTAGATTTATTGCGGATTGCTAATGAAAAAAAATATCGTCTTTTTTTTCTAGGCGCAGAGCAAACTGTATTAGAACGTATGCTAGTAAATTTGAAGGAAGAATATCCAAATTTAGAAATTGCCGGTTCCCATAATGGTTTTTTTGATATGAATGACCAGACAATAGTTGAAGCGGTTCAAGCGGCAAATGCCGATTTGATTTTTGTTGCACTAGGTGTGCCGAGGCAAGAGCAGTGGATTGCTGAGAACTTAGACAAAATTGACAAGGGCATATTCATTGGGATAGGCGGAAGCTTTGACATTCTTGCGGGAAATGTGAAGCGTGCACCAGAAATTTGGCAAAAGCTTAATTTGGAATGGTTTTATCGCCTTATGAACCAACCGTCAAGATGGAAGCGCATGCTAGCATTACCCCATTTTGCAGGGTTAATAATCATACAAAAAATAAAACGGAATAAAGTGAATATAAAACCAAAATAATTTTCGGAGTGTTGTCCGCCTCGAGTATATCATTGTTGGCTGGTCTGATTTTGTTTCGCTGTTATTCGTTCTCATAAAAGCTAGTTATTAAGCGGGTTGTCGAACATATAATAACTACGGAATACAGTTGCATGTTTCCATCTGGCCAGTTTATTAATTTAAATTTAATAAACATGCTGTAATCTAAATGTAAACAAAATTAATCTATTTTTCATAATCTCCATATGCTATACTTTTTGTGATTGCAAAATTCGACTAGAATAATAGATATGTGCAGGAATTTCAGAAAGATCTTCCTGTTTTTTCAGGAGATTATTGGGCACGATATTGATAAGGAGGATGTACATGTTATATGTAACGATGTTTATATGCTTTATTAGTTCCCTAATAATTACTCCTTTAATAAAAAAATTAGCCATTAAATTAGGTGTAACAGATAAACCAAATAAGAGAAAAATTCATAAGAGCCCTATGCCACTAATGGGTGGTGTAGCTATATTTCTAAGCTTTATTATCGGATATTTCATTTTAAAACCAACGGACTTACATGTATCTGCGCTTCCGATTATCATTGGCAGTGTGATTATCCTTATTACGGGAATTTTGGATGATAAATACGAATTAAGTCCAAGATGGAAATTAGTCGGTCAAATAGCTGCAGCCCTTGTTGTTGTCTTGGGCGGTATCCAAATTGATTTTATCAATCTTCCTTTTGGTGGGAAAATTGAATTTGGCATATTTACCATTCCTTTTACGATCATTTGGATTGTCGGCGTAACAAATGCCATCAATTTCATTGACGGACTAGATGGATTGTCTGCCGGAGTTTCAGCCATTGCTTTAATTACCATCTCTTTTATGGCCGTGATCATGGGTAATTTCTTTGCAGCAGCAATTGGTGCGCTCTTATTGGCAAGTACATTAGGCTTTTTACTTTACAATTTCCACCCAGCAAAAATTTTCATGGGCGATACAGGCGCCTTATTCTTAGGCTATATGATATCTGTATTATCCCTACTTGGTTTTAAAAATATTACATTTTTTTCTTTGGTCATCCCGGTTATCATCCTTGGGGTGCCACTATCAGATACATTCTTTGCGATTATACGAAGGAAAGCAAACAAACAACCAATATCATCTCCAGATAAATCACATTTACACCATTGCTTGTTGCGCCTTGGTTTTTCCCATAGACAAACCGTCTTAATCATTTATGCAATTGCGGCAATGTTTGGTTTAGCTGGTATTATTTTTTCGATGTCCACAATGTGGGGTTCCATCATATTAGTAATTGTCCTTTTAATCGCTATTGAAATATTCGTGGAAAGCATCGACTTAGTCGGCGAAAATTATAAGCCACTTCTTAATATGGTCAGACCGAAACGTTCCGAATAAGAACGGATTATTTGCAACAATACAAAAGAGCGCATGGATTATATTGTAATCCATGCGCTTTTTTGTCTATTTTGCCCCTGTTTTCACTTTATGAGGACACAGAATCCGCTATTTGCACAAATAATGCTATTTTGGAGGTGTTTGAGGACACAGGGTACGTTAATTGGCAAAAATCATACAAAAATGATACCATTTTGGCTGAATAGAGGAACGTGTGTCCGCAAAAAACGCGAAAACACCATTTTTGTCACAGATAGCGGAACGTATGTCCACCAAACTGACAGTATGCCCATTAAAACTTGAAACACCAT
>NZ_JBYSWK010000043.1:29044-36320 GCF_058781025.1 Heyndrickxia sp. FW510-T9
CGCGAAAACACCATTTTTGTCACAGATAGCGGAACGTATGTCCACCAAACTGACAGTATGCCCATTAAAACTTGAAACACCATTTTTGTCACAGATAGCGGAACGTATGTCCACCAAACTGACAGTATGCCCATTAAAACTTGAAATACCATTTTGTCACAGATAGTGGAACGTAAGCCCATTATAACTTGAAACACCATTTTTATCACAGATAGCGGAACGTATGTCCACCAAACTGACAGTATGCCCATTAAAACTTGAAATACCATTTTTGGCACAGATAGCAAGAACATGTGTCCACCAAGATACAGTATTACCGATTAAGACGTAAAACCAAATTTGTCAAAGTTAGCGAGGAACGTACGTCAACCAAATATTCCACAAAATTAATAACGGTCCTATGAAAAGTATTTATAATACATCCTTCTCCAAATAAAGAATGTCCCCTTCTGAAATCACAGCCTGCCCATTTGTCATTTCTACCATCCACTCTGTAAAATTGCCAACCTGATTTTCTTCGACAAATGTTTCGATTTCGACATTATCCACATAATGAATTTCTTTTATTGCATATATAGAGGAGCGTAGTTCATTTTCAATTTTCCCGAGCCAAGTGTAATCAATGGTTGTGTGGATAATCCTCATGAGTTTGCGCTCGACTCTTCCTACCTCATTAATTCCTTCAGAAGTAGATTTTCCATAAGCACGAATAAGTCCGCCTGCCCCAAGCTTTATTCCACCAAAATATCTGGTAACTACGACAACTGTATCCTTTAATTCGCGTTTTTTGAGAACCTCCAGTATTGGAACACCGGCGGTTCCGCTCGGTTCACCATCATCATTTGCTTTCTGAATTTCATTATTTTGCCCAATCATGTAGGCTGAACAATTATGAGAAGCATCCCAGTGCTTTTTTTTGATTTCCTGAATAAATTCTTGGGCACATGTCTCGGTAGTGGCACGGTTAACATGGGCGATAAATCTCGATTTTTGTATATTTATTTCATAGCTTCCACGTTCTTTTACTGTAAAATACTGCTTTAACATATATATCCCTCCGAAATTGTCTATATATATGGTAGCAAAAAACGATCTTGTTGCAATAGCAAAGGTACTTTTCATAATGCTGTTATCGTATTAATTGTGGCTTTTCGTCATTTGTTTTAAATCCAAGGCGAGCTTGTCTTAGGGGCATCTTTTCTATCCAAAATAAAGGTGTAAACAAGTGTCTTCGTATATATAAAGCTTTTCTTAAACTATGTTGCTTTAGTAGAAAAAAATCTAAAAATGAACAACATTAAAAAAAGATGTCTACCCATATGTATTTATAACAGATTTCTATAGGAAACAAACTTAGCAAAAAAATGTAACAAAACAAAAATATTAAATATAAATTGTTTTGGTATAATAATATTAGGTTGTTTTCGTATTTTGTGAAAATACCTAGTTTCATAGTATCTCTTCTTAAAAAAATTCAATAGCTGCAAGTGTAATGCGTGAAATTTTTAAGAAGTAAAAAGCGTTTATAAAAATGTAAATACTTTTAGTAGTATCGTAACCTAGCAGGGAAAAAAGGCGAAATGATCGAATATTATACATTGAATCTATGAATAGGTCATTAGATGTAGAAAAAAGTTAGGAGCATTTTCCTAATTTAATATTCCCAATGATTTCAAATAGTTATTGGATTTCGATTGAGTTAAAATAATTTTATCCCAAAAGGGAGAAACCCCTGGAGGAATGATAAATGTCTTTAAAAAAAATTGATACGAAGGCTCTTGATGGTATACTAGAAAAAATGATTTCTACCGTCGATAGCAGTAAATCAGAGATTTTTCGAATTGGAGAGCAGTGCCGCCAAGACTATGATTCTCTTAGATCAGAATTAAAAGAAATTAAGTCGATGGTCGGAAAAGTAATCGATGAAGGAGATGACTTGGAAGGAAAAGCACGTTTTTCGAGGCGTCGTCTTTCAGATGTCAGTCATCATTTTCGTAATTACTCGGAAGATGAGGTCCGTAATGCATACGAAGTAGCACATAATCTCCAAATGAAGCTCTCCATGAATCGGGAGCTAGAGAAAAACTTACGAAAAAGACGTGATGAGCTAGAGCGGAGATTGGTTAACCTTAAAGAAACAATCGATCGTGCAGATCATTTAGTCTCACAAACGAGCGTCGTTTTAAACTATTTAACAAAAGATCTGAAACTATTAGGTAGTGCGTTAGAGGATGCGAAAGAAAGACAGGATTTCGGATTGAAAGTAATAGAAGCACAGGAAGAAGAACGAAAGCGACTTTCAAGAGAGATCCATGACGGTCCTGCACAAATGCTTGCCAATATGTTAATTAGATCTGATTTAATTGAAAAAATTTATCGGGAAAGAGGCGCACAGGAGGCCATTAATGAAGTATCCGATTTAAAACGAATGGTGAGATCTTCATTATCTGAAGTTCGCCGCATCATCTATGATCTACGGCCGATGGCGCTTGATGATCTAGATTTAGTGCCTACCCTCAGAAAATATTTAGCTAGAATCGAAGAATATAATAATGGCGCTCCTCATATTCAGTTTTATAATTTCGGTGAGGAAAAAAGAATTCAATCGAATTATGAAGTGGCATTATTCAGACTTGTTCAAGAATCTGTTCAAAATGCCATGAAGCATGCGGAGGCTTCTGCTATCCAAGTAAAGTTGGAAATGAAAAAAGACCGTATTATCGTGATTATTAAAGACAATGGGAAAGGGTTCGATGTAAGAGCAAAAAAGGAAGGCTCTTTCGGAATTGTCGGCATGAAGGAAAGAATAGATCTTCTCGATGGAAATATTACGATTGATTCCAAACAAGGATTAGGCACGATTATAACAATTCAAGTACCAATAGAAGATTAATGAATGGGACAAAGGAGGCCGAGGCAAATGACGACGAAAATTGCCATAATTGATGATCACCAATTATTTCGAGAAGGTGTAAAACGTATATTAGAATTTGAAAAAACATTCGATATTGTTGCTGAAGGTGACGACGGAGATGCTGCCCTTAACATTATTGAACAGCATAAACCAGATGTAGTTCTCATGGATATTAATATGCCTAACAAAAACGGGATTGAAGCAACGAGACAATTAATAGATACATACCCGGATACAAAGGTAATTATTTTATCCATTCATGATGATGAAAACTATGTTACCCATGCGCTAAAAACAGGTGCAACAGGATATCTTTTAAAAGAAATGGATTCTGATGCCTTAATTGAAGCCGTAAAAGTGGTAGCGGATGGCGGATCCTATCTACATCCCAAAATTACTCATAACTTAGTGACAGAGTACCGACGCTTAGCTAACAGACAAAACATCGGAAAAGGCTACCAACAGCCAGAAGTAGTAAGACCTCTTCACTTATTAACACCACGTGAGTGCGAAGTATTGCAGCTACTTGCTGATGGAAAAAGCAACCGTGTTATCGGGGAAGCTTTGTATATAAGTGAAAAAACGGTTAAAAATCATGTATCCAATATTTTACAAAAAATGAATGCGAACGATCGCACCCAAGCCGTAGTATCAGCAATAAAAAATGGTTGGGTTGAAGTCCGATAAGAACTTGCCTTCTCCTGTGGGAGAGGGTTTTCTTTTTAATTAATGTATAGATTTTACTATTTAAAAGATAGAGTGTTTTATTGATTCGGTTGCGTTCTGGGTATATAGTCTTATTTCGTGCAGTTCCCCACTAATTTCGTTCAGTTTGCAAACCGATTTCGTGCAGTTCCCCAGAACTTTTGAATTCAACTACTTTTTTGTTCATATAGATTGACCTAATTTTGGGGAAAGAACACTCCATTAACTCCATTTTTTGAGATTACCATCATTTTATTACTCCATCGACGGTACTTTACACGAGATTATTTTACGTGAATAAGAATAAAAAAATTCAAATCCAAGAGCATTGAAATAAGATAGAATACCTATTTAATTTCCGCCTTTCTTCATTGGTCATGTGCACCAATATCATGTATACTAAAAAATACAATTTAATGCGGTAAAGAAGGTTTTTTGAAATGCGTTTTATTCAAATAGAAGAATATGACTACAGAACCATGCAGCTTGCTAGACCAATTTATGATAAACAAAAAAGAATTTTACTTACGGCTGGCCGAACGATTCATCCTGTATATTTAGAACGAATCAAGCAAATGAATATTTCCACCTTAATAGTAGAGGATGCAGAGTCCCACGGTATAACAATGGATGAATTGCTTGATATGCCTACTTGGATGGATGCGATTGAAGTTGTTCAAAAAGTATATGAATTGGCGAAGCAGAACAAACCATTAAATGTTTTTGACTTACAAGTAGCTATTAATAAAATTATATTTGAAGTAACGAGAAGAAAAACGATATATTTAATTCCGTCCTCCTCTGTAACTGAAGAATTAAAACCATATGCCCATGTTGTGAATGTAACACTACTTGCCTTGCAAACCTCCAAAAAATTAGGTTACACTAATTCACAGCAGCGTGATCTTGCGATGGGAACCATGCTCCATGACATTGGGAAGATGATAACCGATGATATAGCCTTACATCCCGAAAAAGGGTTTGAATTACTTCGAAAATATCGTGAAATCAACTTGCTTTCTGCCCATATTGCCTATCAGCACCATGAACACTTTAATGGAACTGGTTACCCGCGTAAACTGTCTGGATCAGACATTCTCGAGTTTCCGCAAATTTGCGCAGTCGCAAACTGTTATGAACATCTCGTTTCTAGTGGAGAAGCCTTACCCCATTTAGCATTAGAAATGATCATGGCAAAAAATGGTGTCGACTTCCATTCTAAAATGGTCCAAGCTTTTATGGATAGTATCCCTTCCTATATACCAGGAACAAAAGTCAGATTAAGCAATCAGCAAGAAGCGATTGTCTTTCGAATTCAAAATAATCTTCACCGCCCAATTGTCCGTACGAAAAACAGTGGTGAAGAAATCGACTTAAGTGAGAATTTATCCATTTTAATAAGTGAAATATTGAATTAATACAGGTTTTATCCCCCTTGCAAAATGGCATGGGGGTATTTGTATATTTTAAACGAACAATGAAATCCAAGGCATTCCTCAAATTTTCAAAAAAATTATTGACACACTTGTATATACAAGTTAAGATAATCATATAAGATTGATCTTGTATATACAAGTGTTTAAGATTCATAGATTTATTTTGTGAAAAATGAAAACGCCTCCACATACTGATTGGAGTAAATTTTTTCCGAAAGAATGAAAACGATAACAAAAGGATGGGGAGAATATGTCGAGCAATAGAGAAGCTGCGAAGAAAATAGTACAAGCAGTTGGTGGCAAGGAAAACATTGCAGCTGCTACACACTGCGTCACACGCTTACGCTTTGCGTTAGTTGATGAAGGGAAAGTGAATAAAGAAGAACTTGAAAATATTGATCTTGTAAAAGGTTCATTTTCCGCAAATGGCCAGTTTCAAGTCGTAATCGGGCAAGGAACTGTAGACAAGGTCTATATCGAAATGGTGGACCTTACTGGAATCGGTGAGGCATCGAAGCAAGAAATCAAAGATGCAGCTGCCAAAAATCTAAATCCATTGCAAAGAGCGATCAAAACATTAGCAGATATTTTCATTCCAATTCTGCCAGCAATCGTTACAGCTGGTTTGCTAATGGGTATCAATAATGTTCTAACAGGACAAGGTATTTTCTTTGATAAAAAATCATTAGTTGATGTGTATCCGCAATGGGCAGATTTCGCTAGCATTATCAACTTAATTGCCAACACAGCTTTTACCTTCTTACCGGCTTTAATCGGTTGGTCTGCAGTGAAGAAATTTGGTGGAAATCCATTACTTGGGATTGTCCTTGGTTTAATGCTTGTGCATCCAGATTTATTAAATGCATGGGCATATGGTTCTACAGACAAAATTCCGCAATGGAACTTATTTGGACTTCATATTGACAAAATCGGCTATCAAGGTCAAGTTTTACCTGTGCTTGTAGCATCATGGGTATTAGCAAAAATTGAATTGTTTTTGAAGAAGCGAATTGCAGATGCCTTTCAATTGCTACTCGTTGCACCAATCGCTTTACTAGTTACCGGATTTTTATCATTTATTGTTATCGGACCTGTTACATTTGCCATTGCCAATGCTATTACACATGGAGTCGTTAACATTTTCCATGCAGCACCAGCACTCGGCGGTTTAATCTATGGTTTACTATATGCACCACTCGTTATCACGGGTATGCATCACACATTCCTTGCAGTCGACTTACAATTAATCGGTAGCACAGGAACAACATTCTTATGGCCGATGGTTGCACTATCTAATATTGCACAAGGATCAGCCGCACTTGGTATGATGTTCGCAACACGAGATGAAAAGTTAAAAGGATTATCCTTGACATCAGCAGTCTCAGCTTACCTAGGGATTACGGAACCAGCAATGTTCGGGGTCAACCTCCGATTCCGATTCGCCTTTATTTCAGCGATTATCGGTTCCGCCATCGCAGGCATGTTCATTACCATTAATCATGTACTCGCACCATCTGTTGGTGTCGGCGGTTTACCAGCATTCTTATCCATTAGAGCGCAAAATTGGGGACCATTCTTTATCGGCATGGCAATCGCAATCGTGGTTCCATTCGTCTTAACACTAGTCATCGGTAAAATGAGAAAAAACAAATAATTTTAAAGGGGACGATACCATTTGCATAAAGTGGTATCGTGTCTTGTTTTTTTATTAGAGGAGAACAAAATCTATGAAGAGAGTTGACGGAAGATAAAGGTGAAACGCGGAACAAACACCGGAAAACGCGGAACTTTTCGTAAAAACGCGGAACTTCGAGAAGAATGCTGAAAAACTAAGGTAAAACGTTGAAAAAACAACGGGAAACGCGGAACTTTCACGTAAAAACGCGGAACCTCGAGAAGATTGCTGAAAAACTAAGGTAAAACGATGAAAAAACAACGGGAAACGCTGAACTTTTACGTAAAACCGCGGAACTTCGAGAAGATTGCTGAAAAACTAAGAGGAAACGCTGAACAAACATCGGAAACCGCTGAACTTTTACGATAAACCGCGGAACTTCGAGAAGAATGCTGAAAAACTAAGATGAAACGCGGAACAAACAAGGGAAACCGCGGAACTTTTTCGTGGAACCGCGGAACTTTTACGTTAAAACGCGGAACCACGAGAAGAATGCTGAAAAACTAAGATGAAATGCCGAACAAGTAAACAACGAACCCAATGGAG
>NZ_JBYSWK010000044.1:0-35189 GCF_058781025.1 Heyndrickxia sp. FW510-T9
TTTTTACGATTCTACTTTATCTAAAATTAATATTAGTTTGGTTTTTCCATTTTGATAGTGAAACTTTCTGATAAATATTTCAACCAATCACCTGATTCAATCAGACTGCTTTTTTCAAATAATTGATTTTGACCAAGATATACAAATACCTCTTCTTCTCCTTCATTTGTATAAACCTTCGTTTTGATTCTGTTATATAAATTGTTTTCTCCGCCTTCTTCATAGTCCTCCAATTCGTCAACCGATTTTAATTGTTCATCATCGATTTCATAGATCTCTCCGAACACCTTGAAAGAAGAGTGTTGTTTAATTGCTGGATACCCAAACCCAGTGTCATGCAATTCCCCATATGTCCAGCATTGATTGACAATACAAGAAGCTCCATTTAAATAGTGCTCATTTGATCCTCCTTTTCTTAATGTTCCGTAGACAAATACCTTGTGCATATTGTCACCTCAAATATATTTTCTTCATTATACTAAAAATCTAAATGGGAGGCTTCATCAATATCGTTTGGCATCTTGTATCTAATGAAGCGGCCAGATCCTGTAGTTTTCAAATCCATTGATTTTAATAAATATCTAGCCGATTTTGGAGATTGAATTAATAAGAAATCGCGGCAATTTTGGTTAGAAATTGTGGGGTCTATAAGAAGGAAGTACTCTAAAATAGCTTTCCGAAAGCTTGATTTTGATTTACAGCCGCATTTTACACAATGCCAATTTTTATTTTTATATTTCATCGGATACGATTCACAAGAGGGGCATTGGACTCCACGAACAATTTCTTTTTGATCTATATCGTAGATTTGCAGAATATTTTTGTATAAAGGGGTATGAGCATTTACTAAAAGTGTGCTCAATTTTTTGATTTGAATGGTAGAGAACAATTTTTTCTTGTGAATTTGGTGAAAGTCCTTAATTCTTTCTAATAAACTTGTTGCATGAATCACGATTTTATAGATACTATTATCCTCTGCATTAGTTTCCAAAATAGTAGATTGGCGGCTAATTACAACTAAGGTTTCAATCGGATATGAATTGATATTTCGTTCTTCCATCCATTTTCGTAATAATTCCTTTTGTCGTTTCACTTGCGTTATAGGGTATGGATACCCTTTCTTTTTACCGTCTAATATTTGAATCATTTGCTTGAAATTTGTATCAAAAAATAAAGTTCCTTTGATGGTTTTTACTTCTAGGATAAGTGCAAAATTAGATGTGAGAATAAGTGTATCAATTTGGAAAGGTTGTGATTGATATTCGAGGCGTAATCCGTGGAAAAGAAAGTAATCCTTATCTGGTAGTTGTTCTAAATAATAATCAATATTTCTTTCTCCAAGATATCCTGTGTTAAAGGTTTTAAAATTATCTAATACAATAGGATATTTTTTGTGATTTTTTAGTAGTCGGTCGAGTAGTGCTTTGTCCTGTAATACTCTTATTGGAACTGTACGATTTTTTACGATCAAATTTCCATCACTCCTTTTCTTTATACTATTTACATTCAACTTTCTTGGGGATTTTCCTTCTTTTGTGAGGAAAATCTCATTTTTATGTGTCCTGCTTTTTTCTGCGCTCCCTATCTAGCAATCTATGCGACTCATTCTTCCTTTCATGTGCCTTATTTTGCTTTTAATGTGCCTCGCTTTCAGTTCAATGCGCCATACTTTTTTCTACGCTCCCTATCTAGCAACTTATGTGACTCATTCTTCCTTTCATGTGCCCTATTCTGCTTTTATTGTGCCTCGCTTTCAGTTTTATGTGCCCTGCTTATTTCTACGCTCCCTATCTAGCAATCTATGTGACCCATTCTTCCTTTTATGTGCCTTATTTTGCTTTTAATGTGCCTCGCTTTCAGTTCAATGCGCCATGCTTTTTTCTACACTCCCTATCTAGCAATCTATGTGACCCATTCTTCCTTTTATGTGCCCTATTTTGCTTTTATTGTGCCACGTTTTCAGTTCATTGCGCCATGCTTATTTCTACGCTCCCTATCTAGCAACTTATGTGACCCATTCTTCCTTTAATGTGCCCTATTCTGCTTTTATTGTGCCTCGCTTTCAGTTCAATGCGCCATGCTTTTTTCTACGCTCCCTATCTAGCAAACTATGTGACCCATTCTTCCTTTTATGTGCCCTATTCTGCTTTTATTGTGCCACGTTTTCATTTTAATGTGCCCTCTTTATTTTTTCGCTCCCTATCTTGTATCCTATGTGACCCATTCCTCTTTTTTTGTGCCTTACTCAGCTTTTACTGTGCCCCGCTTTCATTTTAATGTGCCCTCTTTATTTTTTCGCTCCCTATCTAGCGACCTATGTGACTCATTTCTCAATCTATGTGCCTTACTCAGCTTTTATTGTGCCCCGCTTTCTTTTTTATGTGCCCTATTTAGCCTATATTGAACCATCTCACACTTTTATGTAACCTGTAACCACCTACTGATTAAATGCCCATCACAATTACACTACTATTTAACTAATACATAATTACCCATACAAAAAATAAATAGCCTGCAATTAGCAGGCTATCATCCTTTAAAACCAACTCTTAATCTTTGTCCACAATCTGCCCCACCATGATGCTGATTGCTTTGTATTATTTTGGTTCGCATATTCAAAGTGATTCGGAACCGAACTAGTATTTGTTTGTACGGTATTATTTGAAGTAGGTGTTGTAATTACACTAGTGGTCGTCTTTTTTGCTTTTACAGCCTTGTCAAAAACAAGTACATACGTTTTTCGGTCATCACCTTTTGTGACTACAACAGATATGATTGTTTTTTTAGCATTCTCACCTAATTGAATAGTGCTTTTTCCACCGTTAATCGAAACAGATGCACCGGATATTTGTGGCACTTCATCAACCTTTACACTATCAACACTGCTTCCAACCGCAATATGGTAGGTATATGCATCTCGAGAAAATGTTTTATTCCAAGTCCCACTGGAAACACTTAAACTGCTAAGTTGTGCTTGGCTCTGTTTTATTTGACTTCCAGCTCCTTGACTTCCTTGAACATTGGTTCCTTGATTAGCGTTTCCTTGACCATAGGCACCTTGACTAGATTTCCCTTGACTGTAAGCTCCTTGACTAGAAGTATCTTTTCCTATATTCATATTGCCTTTATTTTTTTGACCAGTTTGACTATCAGGAAATCCCTTGTTAGGCTTACCATTACCATTATTACCTGTAGGGTTTTTCGGAGGAGTTTTATGATCGGTTCCCTCCGCTCTCACCACATGAAGGATATATTTATTAATCTCACCATTCTCAGCTGTTACTTCAATCGTTATGTTAGATTTTCCAACAGGTAGTTTTACCGAAGCGCGCCCTTGATTCAACACCATCCCATTCACCTTTACAATTTCAGTAGAATCAAAGACTTCAGGAGTTACTGTAAGCTCATCAATCACATTTTGGACCTGTACATCATATTCCTTTATAGAAGGATCAAATGCTTTTGATAGCTTTCCGCTTGAAAGTTTAATATTTTGCAACAAATTATTTCCGCTAGCTTTCCTTGTAATCGTTAAAGTATAAGTTACAGATGGATTAACACCATCATTAACAACAATGAGAAATTGGTTTTCACCCGTATAAACATCTAATTGTATATTCGACGGATCCGACACTGCATTGCCATTAATGGTTATTGCCTCATTTTCATTCCCTGTCAAATGTAAAGCTACACTTTTCACATCATTTTCAACCGTTGCATGATAATCCAGTAAGTTTGATGAAAAAGCTTTATCTAGCTGTACGCCATCAATCAGTAAATTTTCTAATGTATTTGCAGATGGATTTTGTTGCTCAATTACAGATGTTGTATCCGCTAAAGAATGAGGGACAAAAGTATAAGTTCCCGCACTAACAACAGTTACAGCCATCATGACTTTTAGTGTTTTAGCATGCATAATAAACCTCCAGGCTCCTTTTTATTTAAAAAATATCACTGGAAACTTAACTTTTTCTTAAAGACGATACTCCTACGTTTTATTGTTTTTAAAATGATGTGCTATAATATAACAGAACTAATGATTAGGAGGATTCCTATGCACACAAATCGACTAGTGATCATTGATCATCAAAAAAACATCCAGTTAACTGTTGAAAGAATGGCGATTTATTTACAGAGTAAAATCATCGAAGCCTATGACAAGCATCAACAAGTATACTATGTATTTTTTTACAAGGATCACTATCTTACTACTGCAAAAGCAACACAACTAAAAAGGTATTCACATATTGAACATGCTTTTAAAAAGGGAATCATCTTTCAATCAAACCATCCACTTGTCCGCACTATACTTACCACAGATCAACATTACAAAAAGCTCACCTTCAATCAAGTGATAGCCAAAATGGAAAAAATATTAACTCCACATGAAATGGCAAACCTTGCTACATTTTTTGAATCATTTATACCAAAGAAGAAAATTTTCACCTACATCCAAAACCTCTATTATGAATACCGTCGCAACGGTCAAATGTTTCATAGCTACCGTATTATTCGAATTCTAATGGATTTCGCACCAACTCACTCTTTTGTAAAAGAAATTTCCAATCACTTAGACTTTCTTAAATATTCCAAAATATATCACCAACAAGCTGATATTTTATTTGAAAAGGATCCTATTTTTACAGAAAAGGTTTTGTACTCAAAAAAAGAAGAGACAGCCCATTTTCAACAGCTTTCCAAATTACTTGAACTGCAATACAGATGGATTGATTTAATTGTGGTCTATACGGGGCAAGTATCCTTGGATCATGCAAATTTCTCCACCCTTCTCAAACTTTTGGAGGAACATTTTGAAGAAGAGCAACTTGTAGAGGTTTTAGAAGCTTTATTTGATAAAGTTCCAGGTAATTTGGAAGTTCAACAGTTTTTACTAAAAAAATACTTCCATTTGCATAACACGGAAAAAATCTTGAATTTATTGTCTTCGCAAAACATTACACTTAATGAAATACAAACAATTGAATTTGTAAAATTATTAGAGGAATTTGATATTGCGGTTCATCACAATCACCTTGAAAAACTCCATTTATTTTTAATCCCCTTTTTCAAGTTTAATCCAGAAAAGGCAGAGGAATTTCTGCAAAAATGGATTATTCTATTACTTTCGAAGGAATATGATATCGGTACTATTAAAGAACTCCTAGTACCATTAAGACAAGTAAAACAAGCGATCCCCATTTTAATGAAAATCGAAAAAATGTACAGACTAACGAATGATCCCGACCAACAGCTTTTATTAGGGGAGCTTTATTATCACTTTAAACAGTATGATCAAGCTATTGAATGCTTTAGCTGGGAAATGGAACTAAAAGGTTTTGACCCAAAACCTGTTCAATGGCTATCGAAGGTTTATCATGAATTAGGAATGAAGCAAGAATTTATGGCTTATCAAAAGCTTTGTATAGACATGCAAAAAAGAGCATAAGGAACTCTATATTCACTCTCTTATCGTAAAAATACCCGCTCTCCCTTAGAATAAGCCGTTCTCTTTTGGATTACCCAAATAGAAAAGCGTATATAAAACAAGTATAAAAGCAGTGGATTTCACACCCGAAATCGCACTGCTTTTAGCCTTATTAAGAGGTGATGTATTGTAAAATTAGTAATAATACTTTTTGCACTAACGAATTAGGTTTGTTGAAAAAGGATTTGGTTTATTATTGTTGAATTAAATAGATATTGGCTATGATAGCTTTTAAGTAACTTATATATATGTAAATGTCAGGATGCAAATTGGAGGTGGGATATTCTTGAAACGGGCCGGGATTATTGTAGCAATAATATCTTTTTTTTCCTGGATAATAGGTTCGTTATTAATTTTTAGCTTATTTAGTCGCAGTGAAAGACCAATATTCATTCTGCTACTTGGAGCCGTAATAATTGTTTTTCAAAGATCAGTAAGATATTAGAAGAGTATAGGGAAATCTAATTAATCGAACTGATACGTCGATTCAAGTAGGATGAATACTTATTATTGTTAGGTCTTGAACTTCAAAAGAGTGAACTATTAAACTTTCGTGTGATAAATAAAAAATGTATGCAAAAAACTACATCCTATGCAGAATGTAGTTTTTCAAATGGATTATCTTTTCTTTACTTCAATGTTATAAAAATCAAATAACTGTTCAATGGATGAACTGTACAAAAGAGGAATTGCTCTCTCAATCAATTCTCTATCCCAATCAAACCAACGCATTTCCATTAACATATTAATTTCTGAATCTGTGAACCGTTTCTTTATTTCTTTTGCAGGATTACCACCAACTATTGTATACGGTGGAACGTTTTTAGAGACCACGGAACCTGCTGCAATGATTGCACCTTCACCAATTGAAACGCCAGGCATTATTATAGCATTCATACCAATCCAGGCGTCGCTTTTAATGACTGTATCACCCTTTGGTTCATATGATCGTTCTATTTGCTCAACAAATGGATAAACTGTAATCCATTCTGAATGGTGGTTATGATTACCCCCCATTAAAATGACAACTCCACTTGCAATACAAACATAATTTCCAATAATGAGTTTATCTAGATGCCAACCGAACTGTTCAATTGGATTGAAGAGTTCTTGAGATTTAGCATCACCCCATAAATACCTTACACAGCCATCTTCAAAATTTTGATTACCATAATAACCTGAATAATAGGAATACTCCCCTACTTCAATGAGTGGATTTGACACTATATCTTTTAAATACTTTGTTTCAGACCAATGATTAAATAGTGGATGATTCATAACTATATACCTCGCTTCTAAGTATTGTAGATTACGACTTACTTAGAAGCTTAATACCACAGCGACATTTTTAAACTTTTTCAAACGACGAATCATTTTCATCAGCCTTTCTTTTAAAGTAAAAAAAAATCATAACTTAAAAAATCACTATAGTCAAATTGTGAAATTATGTACTTAATGGGCGATTTTGTTAAATAAGAAATTTTAATTACAACAGGGAAACTGTCGTTTTTTTAGTTATTAAATTAGCATGTCTATTCGCACTGCAATTAGCAGAAGCGTAATAAAAATTATGCTCCTGCTATTTTAGTTGTTTTTATATGTGTTTTTTCACCTGCGGGTACTCTAAAAGAGAACGGCTTAACATTAGAGCTGGTTTTATTTTCAATCAAAAGAAAAAGCAAACCCTTTTAAGAACTACCTTTATCTAATCATCAAACTTCAAAATACAAATGACGATGAAGTTGACAACCCGGGTTAAAATCCGCCTTACAATTTGGACATATGTATTCACCTTTTAGATATTCTGTTATCGTTAATTCGGTTCCACATGATCCACATAAAATGGCTTTTTGCTGAAAATCTTCCTTTGGCCAAACAGCGTGATGATCACATCCGTGCTCTTCATGACATTCGAAGCAAGGATAATATGTATCGCAACAATAAAATTTGATCGCAATTCGATCTTTTTCAGTATGGTAATGTGAGCATCGTGTTTCGTTATCTACTAGACTTCCTTTTACTATGTGGCCATTTATATTCATAAATATCCCTCCAAATAGATCAATAGGGTTGTACAATCGGAAAGTTCACCATTAATCATGGATATAAACATTTGTCCCAATCGGTACTATAGATGCAAGTTGCAATACATCATGATTATACATTCTAATACAACCATGTGAAACGTTTTTTCCGATGGTTGATGGATTATTGGTACCGTGAATACCATAATGTGGTTTCGATAAACCCATCCAAAAAACTCCATATGGACCACCTGGATTCTTTTCTTTATTGATGATTTTATAATTCCCTGTCGGTGTAGGTGTAAGCATTTTCCCGATTGCTACAGGGTACTTCTTGATGACTTTACTAGCATCATATAGAGTTAAACGATGTTTTTTTGTATCAACATCAATCCATAATACCATTTTACCATCTCCATAACGTATTTTTCCGCTATTGTATGATAAGGTTATTAATTTGTTCTAAAAAAAGGTAATTGCCCAATTAACTATCCATCTCTATATAATCTATCTAAACAAATTTTACATTTATTTTTTTATGAAAAATTATACATTTTCTGTAAAGAAACAAATATTATTAGAGTAGATAACTAAAAGGGGGTTATACCGTTTGAAAATTAGCGAAATAAAACGTAATGCAAGACAAGCATTAAAAGGTAAATGGGGATTTGCTATTTTACTAGTCATCATCGTTTTTGCAATCAATAGTATTATATCGTCTATTTCAAATGTCTTTTTCGGTGGAGGAATCGCAGTAAGCAATGGTTCTTTAGGATACCATTTCAATGTAGGAAATCTTTTGACGTTTTTATTAACGCCTCTTACAGTAGGCTGTAGTTGGGTGTTCTTAAGCCTTGTTAGAGGTGAAGATATAGAAATCAGTCATTTATTCCGCTTATTTACAGATGGAAAACGATATATTAAAACAATTGGACTTGCACTGTTAGTTCTATTATTTACTACATTATGGACATTACTTTTCATTATACCAGGAATTATAAAAGGACTTGCCTACTCACAGGTTTATTATTTGTACAAAGATCATCCGGAGTATAAAATTACTCAACTAATTACAGAAAGTCGAAATTTAATGGATGGATACAAGTGGAAATACTTCCTACTGAATTTAAGCTTTATTGGATGGGGCATTTTAAGTATTTTCACATTAGGGATTGGATTACTATGGTTGGTTCCATATATTGATGCATCTTTAGCTGAATTTTACCGTCAAAGAGTGGATACATCAGAAGATGCAATATAAAAGAAGAGGAAATTTCCTCTTCTTTTTTTAACATATACATTCCGTTTATTAAAAACCGTTTACGAGACAAATCCAGTAATTATACGGTTGGAACTGGAACAACCAGTGTATCCTTATGCACTTTTCCACCTTTTACAACCAATACAATATTCGAGTTGTCTGCTAATGATGGAAGGTCTGTCAGCGGATTTGTTTTGGTTATCACAACATCTGCCAGCTTTCCAGTCTCTAGTGTTCCTAATTTTCCCTCCCATCCCATACATTTTGCTGCAACTTTTGTAGTGGCAACAATGGTTTCCATAGGAGTCATGCCTATCTCATTCATAAGTGCAAGCTCTCGTAAATTCGTACCATGCTTCATCACGCCCGCATCGGTTCCCATCGCAATTTTCACTCCTGCTTGATATGCTTTTGCAATGCTTTTTTTATGCGCTTCAAATGATTCTTGGGCTTTTTTCACACCCCATTCGGGCATTCCAGCTTCTTCTGCCAGCTCTAAAACGGAAAGTGGGGCCAATAATGTTGGCACTAGGTAAGTTCCATGCTTTAGCATAAGTTCAATACATTCATCATCCAAATAAATACCGTGTTCGATTGAGTGAATTCCTGCCTTGATGGCATTTTTGATTCCTTCTGACCCCTGTGCATGTGCCATTACCTTTAAACCTTTACGGAAAGCAGCTTCCTCGACCATAACCTTCAATTCATCGATATTAAATTGAGTGAATTCTGGATGATCAGTAGCGCTCAGAACACCACCTGTGGCATGGACTTTTATGACATCTGCACCAGCACGCAACACTTCTCTAACTGTTTTTCTTACCTCTTCTACTCCATTGCAAATTCCATTAGGCATTCCTGGATATTCATTATGCATCAGTTTCACATGTTGACCAGAAGCTGTATACGAATCACCGTGACCGCCAGTAGTCGTTAACGCAGTAATACTAACTTGCATCCTTGGTCCAACAATATAACCTTGTTCCACCGCTTGTTTAACACCTGCATCTGTACCACCGCAATCTCTTACACTTGTAATTCCTGCGTTTATCGTATTACGTAAATATTCTTCAGCTTTGTAAAAATTAAGAGAAAATGGAGTCGCTAGTCTCTTTTCAATTGGCTCATATTCCATCATCATATGGACATGAGTATCAATGAAACCAGGTAGAATACAGCCGCCGCCAGCATCGATGGTACAAACATCACTTGAAAATTCCGGAAGATTATCTAATTTCCCTACATAAACTAATTTTTCACCTTCAAATGCCAAAGCAGCATCTTTAATTGGCTTTCCACCATTACCATCTATTAATGTCCCGTTTGTAATAACTGTTACTGTCATCTTTTCTCCATCACCTTTCATTTGATATTTTTATAGCATTTCAATCACTGGATGGCCGTAGCTTCACTTTCAACAGCATTATTTTGTTTTAAATAGGTAAGAGTGGCTGCACCTAGTGTTTTTGCAGCAATTAATAATGCTCGTTCATCAATATCAAACTTTGGATGATGATGTGGGTAGGTGAACTCCCGATTTGGAATTTCTGCCCCGGTGAAAAAGAATGTGCCCTTTACATGTTGTAAATAATAGGCATAATCTTCACCACCCATTTGTGGTTCTCCGACAACAACTTGTTCAACACCCGGTACACCTTTTGCTACCTCTGCTACAAATTCTGTATCTTCTTTGTGATTTACTAACGCAGGATAACCTCTTGTATAGTTATACTTATACGTCGAATCAGTTGCTTGACATGTACCGTTTGTAATAACCTCGATTTCTTTTTCGATAAAATCTCTTACATTATCATTAAATGTTCTGACAGTTCCTTTTAAAACTGCTTTATCCGCAATAACATTAAAGGCATTTTCAGCCACAAAGGAACCGACAGAAACAACTGCAGGAGCTAATGGATTAACCCTTCTACTTACTACTTGCTGAAGATTCATAACTAATTGTGAGGCTGTTACGATAGCATCCTTCGTTTGATGTGGTGATGCTCCGTGGCCACCACGGCCTTGAATGGTAATTTCAAAGCTATCAGCTGCTGCCATAACTGGCCCTATTCCATATACGATGGTTCCAACTGGTACAGCAGATGACAAATGTGTTCCGTAAATAACATCTACTCCGTCTAAGCAACCATCTTCAATCATCGCAATTGCCCCGCCGGGTGAAACTTCCTCGGCATGCTGATGAATGAAAACAATCGTTCCATCGAGTTCTTCTTTGATACTATTTAGCGCTTTTGCAAGTCCCAGTAATGTTGCTGTATGTCCATCATGACCACAAGCATGCATAACTCCTGGAACCTTTGATTTATACGGAACTTCATTTTCCTCTTGAATCGGCAATGCATCAAAATCTGCTCTTAGTCCTACTGTTTTCCCTGGTCGGCCGCCTTTGAGAATAGCTACTACACCTCGTCCGCCGACTTCGGTTCTTACTTCATGTCCAAGTGTTTGATGAAAAGCAGCTACAAATTTAGGAGTTTCTACTTCCTGAAAAGATAGTTCGGGATTTTGATGAAGATGTCTGCGAATCTCTACGATTTCCTCATACAATTCGTCTAGCTTTGAAAATAACGATTTCAATGTTCATTCCTCCTAAAAATTTATGTAAACCTTGACCAAATATAAAAGAAATTGGTCAAGGTTGACTAACTGTTCTCATCTAATAGTACCGAGGATCAAATGTTATAGTGTTTTTACTAAAATTCCAGCAATAATAACAGATGCAATTGTCACGGTCGTAAATCCACCGATTAACATTGGAGTTAAAATTTCGTCAAATATTTCTTTTTGTTCCTTTTCATTGCGGGCAACACTTCGACTAACTTCCTCACAAAGCAAATAGTCACCAGGAAATCCAAACATCGCTGTTAAAGCTACCGGAATTCCTTTAAAAGGATCCCATTTTAACAACTTTGATGCGACAAAACCACCAATCATTATCCCAATAGTACCAATTGCCAGAATGGCTATCACTTGAGGCAAATAACCAACAAACATCTTAAACGTTATGCCATTCATCGAAGAAATAACGATAAAAACTATCCCTAGCATTCCGACAGTAAATGCATTAGCACGTTCCATCATATTATCTTGATAAAATTTTAGTTTTGTTCCGATTAATCCTAATGCTAAGCACCATAAGCTATAGTTAATACCTGTTATTTTATCTAAAATAATTGCTATTGCTCCGCCTAAAAATAACTTAAAAAGCAAAATGATATTACTATTAAAATTATATTTTTTTGTCTTTACTGCTGCTTTTGTCTCACTTAAACGAACTGTATCCGGCAAAGCGTCGACTGAAGCGGCAACAAAGGTGCCAGCATCCATTGTGTTACGTAGCTTCAATGCATGTTTTCTTAGGAGATTTGCTGCAAGGGGCATTCCTATTAAGCCCTGAAGTGCCATAATTAAAACAGGTACGGTTATTAAGCTTACTAAACCTAACCTCTTTAATTCTGTAGTTGTTACAATAAACGCAATAATTCCTCCAGTTAATGGTCCAATACCAGAAACAGCTGTTTTATAATCAAAAACGAATGTAACGATTAAAAGGATAAGAAGCGAAGAAACAATGACGCCTGATAGGGCAATTATTACTGCTTTAATTTGTTTCTTCATGACTTTTAATGGAATCAATGTACCCATATGTACAATTAGTGGTGCGGTCATTACCGCTCCAACGGTAGCAAAGGTAGACTTCTCTACGAGATTGGAAGGGAAAATGCCTGTCCAAACTAAAGTTAGATAACCAATTAATACTACCAATAACATGGGAATTCTAGCTCTCGAGACGATGGAAACTACTTCACCAACAGAAATTAATGCTAAAATAAGCATTGTCGCAATGACAGGCTGATTAAGCATTTTTTACCCCTCCTCTGTAATCTTTCATTTTTGCTACATCTTTCTATTAATCTTACAGCCCCGTGAATACAATTCTTTATGACTGCTTCGTTTTACTCTATCACCACGAAAAAGTAATTTCAATAGTCGTTACATACTAAATTTTCCGTCATTTTCGACATTATTATTTAAACTATAGAACTATTTTCCTAATCACTATTTATTTCATATCCCGCCTTTACATAAAAAAATAAAGGACAGAACATCTGCCCCTTATTCAATCATCACATTCATCATCTAGACTGAAATCCATAAATTATTGTTATTATCTAACAAATGCTGCACCAACAATAATTAAAAGGATGAACAATACAACGATTAATGCAAATGTTGATCCCATACCTGCACCACCTGGATATCCGTAACCTGGATTACCATAACCACCGTAACCACACATAGTAGTCACCTCCTTCAAAAACTCTATATAGATTGTTTCATTCAATCTATATAAATAAAGTATGTATTTCGAGATTATTCGTATAGACATACATATATCTTAGTGTGAAATTTTCTGGAATGTTTTAATTTAAAGTTCTCGTTTCAAATTTTTCCATGTTCTAAAGAATATTTGCCAACGAAACGTTTTTTAGCAAATACAGTTATGTTGCATATTAAGTATCTGTTTTACACAAGAAAAAAGCGTATGCATATAACATACGCTTTAAATGAGGTACTTTATGAAATGGTCACGGGGTATTATAAAGTATGCAAAAAATTAAAAATGTTAAAAGACAAGTATGGAGATTATGAAAATGTGTTTTTATCATATGTATTCGAATAAAACTTATTAAACAATTAACTACATTTTAACTTGATCAACTATAACCTTATATTTTTCAAATACCGTTTCCCATTCATCCATAGGAAATTCCATATAAATTCCTTTCAATAATGCAGCCATTACATCAAGAGTTATATGCCATCCAGAGATGTCTTTTGCTGTACGATCACTTAGAATAGGGAAAAAATCTTTTAATACTAATAAGCATCCATTTGATTGTGGTGTTAATTCAAACCGTACCGTGCCTTCACCCCATTCATATGCTAAGACAGCATTTTTTTCAAAATCTATAATTTTCATGTCAATTGCGGCTCCAGAACCATCATTCATATTAAACTTAATCGTTCCACCTTTTTGAAGGTCTATGACTTGAAGATTGGAGAACCACCTTTCCAGTTTTTCATTCGTGGTTAAAGCTCCCCATACTTCCTCCACTGAATGTGGAAGATAACGGTTAAAGACAGCCATATATCCATTCTCTACTTTATCGAACATAGCTAACAAATAAATTCCTCCTCAAATAAACGTACTATACATTTTTTCTAAACAGCGATATAGAAAATAGGCTGCATAAACAGCCTATTCACTAATTATATTATTGGTTATTTTCACCAAGAGTTGAAACTTGCCACATAATACCGAACTTATCTGTTACTTGTCCATAGGAAGGGCTCCAAAACGTTTGTTGCAGTGGCATAATTACTTTACCGCCATCTTGTAGTTTTCCAAATACTTCTTGTGATTTTTCCACTGTGCCGATAGTAACGGCAATTGTAACTTGATCACCGAGTTGATGTGGTTGTCCAGGATGTGTATCAGATAGCATTAAATCTGAATTCCCAATTTTTAGATGCGCATTTAATACAAGATCTTTTACTTCTGCTGGAGTTGGATTTTCTGGATCACTTGGTAAATCTCCAAAAGTTTGAAGGTTGAGCACTTCTGCATCCAAAGCTTCTTGATAAAATTTAACCGCTTCTTGCCCATTTCCGTTTAACACTAAATAAGGATAAATTCCTACAACCATTATTCGCACCTCGTTTATTAAATTTTTTTCAAGTTGATGAACATATGTTCGTATAATAAATTTATCATAAATAAAATCCAATTGCAAACGTTTTCCATAATATTTACTTTGCGATAAATGTAAAGGTTGACATTGGCTTCATGTTTGAAAAACGGACAGCATTTTCTAATAATTTCAATTCAGATTGAATAAGCGTTTTTAACTTAGATGGCATTTGCTCTACAGAATTAAGTTCTTCAATGTAATTGGTTAATGTATGCTCTATTTCCCATTTTCCATCCTGTAACTCAGGGGAATGAATGGAGGATTCCTTCATGATTTTCCATCCTGTATTCTCTGCTATTTCTATAACATCCATGGGAGTTACTAGTGTACGGACATTGGATAAGCTACTCTGTTTAAAACATTCATATTGAGCTTGAATAAGAATCGACAAAAAATGAGGTAGTTGCTCAGATGTATCAATTCTCGTATCCCATTCCGCATAACATAAAGCTTTTCCCCATTTTCTTATCTTTTTAAAAACCTCCTGTATTTCCTCAAAAGATGCAAAGTACCAAGAACTATGAGATAAAACAACATAATCAAAATATCCTATCGGAAAATCTATATTATCTGAAAGAATATCCACTTCAAAATCAACTTTTACTTTACTACCCAATTGTGTTTTTCTCAAATAATCTATGGAATCTCCTAATGAAATAGGGGCTCCATAATCAGGAGAAGCAATATCAATTCCATGGACAATGCCTTTTTCACCCACTAAATAAGCTAATGCCGCTGTTGTGTCCCCCTGTCCACAACCAATCTCCAGTACTTTACAACCTTCATTTATACCCCAAAACTCTGCTAATTTTAGACGATGTTCTGTTTGTATTTTTTGTATGTCAGAGTTTGACTCACCTGAAGCCATACATCCAACAATGTAATCTATTACATCATGATTCATAAATTCACTCCTATTGACAAAAAGTTGAGAGAGATATCGATTTTTCAAATGAAAAAGTGATGGATCACAACTCTCATAGTTATTTATCTATCCATTCGACATTTCAAGTTATTTTCCCTTTTATATAAGGATTTGTTTTAGAGCATCTTCTATTTTTTGATAGTTAAAGCGATACCCTTCCTTCTCTAGCCTTTCTGGAATCACCCATCGACTTTTCAAAATAAGTTCGGTTTCTGTTTTTATTAAGACAGCTCCCAATTCTAACATCCACTTCGGAGTAGGCAAACCAATCTTCCTATTCATTGCTTTCCGCATTTGCTCCATTAATTCACGATTTGTAACAGGGTTTGGTGAAGAACAATTAAATACCCCGCTTAAATCGTCTCGTTCTTGAAGGAAAAGTATAATTTGAAATATGTCCTCAACATGCACCCAGCTAAATTTTTGATTACCTGGCCCTTGGACACCTCCAAGTCCAAGCCGGACTAAGTTTTTAAAAGGTACTATTACTCCGCCATGGTCTCCTAAAACGATCGCAATTCTTAATGCAACTTGCCTAGTTCTAGGTAATTGAAAATCAAAGAAAGCTTTCTCCCATTCTCTTGCTACATCTACGGAAAAACCTGTGCCTATCTCACCGTTATCCTCTGTCATGGGTTTATCTTCTGCATGTCTATATATAGTTGCTGTACTTGAGTTAATCCAAAGCTCGGGGGGATTTTTACATTCCAAACATGCCTTACCAAGGATTTTCGTCGTTTCAATCCTTGATTGCAGTATTTCTCTTTTGTTTTTCTCATTATATCGGCAATCAACGGATTTACCGGCAAGATTTATTACCATTTCAGCATTTTCTAACGCCTCTACTATTCCTTCGTAATCATCCCAGCTAATGTTTGCAGTCTGCCTTGAAATAATCCTGACATCATAATCCAACTCTTGGAACTTTTGCTGCAAAAAAGTACCAATAAAACCTGTGCCTCCTGCAAGTACAATTTTCTTTTTCATGTAAGTTTCCCCTCTTTCCTTGTAAATAAGATCCATTTAATTATGTAACTTTATCTACGTTTGGATTGTGAAACACTTCACATGTATTGTATCAAATTTTCCCAATAATTTAAACAGTAAAAGTAAATAAAAAAAGTTGCTGAGCATATCAACAACTTCAATCGACAATAACTTTCTTATGTAAACTAATCGTTTTCATCACCGAATTAATTAACCGTAGTATAAAAAATATAATATGATACTAATGCAAATACCTACAATTGCACCCACAAGCACTTCAATTGGTCGATGTCCCAATAACTCCTTTAATGCCTCTCTCTGACCTTGAGGTGTATTCTTTTGAATAGATCTCATTTCTTGAACAAATTGATTGAATTCATCCATCAAGCGATTAAGGACAACTGCTTGTTTTCCTGCATGCCTACGAACACCTGCTGCATCGAACATAATAATAGAACTTACTACAACAGAAATGGCAAATGTAGTCGAAGCAACACCATTCACAATTCCAATTGCTGTTGACAAAGACGCAACTGCAGCGGAATGGGAGCTTGGCATACTCCCACTGCTAAATGCAAGCTCCGCATTCCAAGATCGATTTGTAATAAAGAAAATGGGAACTTTTACAATCTGGGCAAAAATGATAGAGGCAAAAGCAGCAATAAGTGGATAATTGTTAAAAAGACTCACTTTTTAACATCTCCTTTAATCTTTATTATTTGGGTTTATCATTATTTTTGGTTCATCATTGCATCAAATGCAGCAGATATTTTATCAAATTCTTCGTCACTTTCTATTTCCGACAAAAAGCCATCCTGTTCCACTTTTAAATAGAAAACATCGATGTCTTCTTCTTTTCCTTGCTGTAAGTCTTCAACAAAACTAACCGCTATATAATCTCCATCGGCTTCAGATATTATTCCAACAACCTCCACCTCTTGATCCTCATTATCCATATCACTAATTGTAAAAACTTCTCCAATTTCATAGTTTTCCATTATATTTTCCTCATTTCCTGTTAATTTATTGTTTAATATTTATTAAGTTATCCTATAGATCACATTTTAATTAAGAAATCTATATTAAACATTATTACTTAAAATAAATTTTAACACCACAATAACCTAAGTATTTCTTTAAGGGAAAGCAACTTTTCACAAAAGATAGAAATATTGAAATATTTTTTAAAATACCATTGATAAAAGAACATTCGTTCTGTACACTTGATATGTAATAAACTTATTTAAATTTAAGGAGGACTAACAAAATGCCTAATGCAGTAACATGGTTCGAAATAACAGGTAAAGACGGTAAATCGCTTCAAGATTATTACGCAAATTTATTTGGATGGAAAATTAATGCTGAAAATCCGATGAATTATGGATTAATTGATACAAATGGCCCTGGTATTAATGGTGGAGTTTGCTCCACTGACGAAGACCATTATGGTGTTACGGTTTTTGTAGAGGTGAATGACTTAGAAGCAACCTTACAAAAAGCTGTTGAACTTGGTGGAAAAATTGTACAACCCGTAACTGTTGTACCTAATATGGTTACATTTGCCCTATTCTCAGATGTTGAAGGCAATGTTATCGGTCTGACCAAGTCACAAAATGAAGCATAAGGAATTTTGATCAAAAGAACACCTCTTGCTGGTGTTCTTTTGATTGTGAAAAATAAATGGTTGTTTTTCGAGTAAATTTCACTTTTGGATTATAAAGCTCAGTTCAGCTTCGCATAACTTAGGCATCATTAACAAGACTATATCATTAATATTTCACGAATATCCTCTTCCGTCAGTGCTCGGGAAGTTTTCTCATCAGGACTGATTATTTCTTCTATTAAATGTTTCTTTTTTTCTTGAAGCTCGTTTATTTTCTCTTCAATAGTACCACGAGCTATGAGTTTAATGACTTGTACCACATTTTGCTGCCCTATACGATGTGCTCGATCTGCGGCTTGTTCCTCTACAGCCGGATTCCACCATGTATCATATAGTATTACGGTGTCAGCACCAGTTAAATTAAGCCCCGTCCCACCTGCTTTTAAGGAAATAAGGAATAAGTCACGTCCACCTGCATTAAATTTATTACATATTTCAATTCGCTCTTCCGATGGAGTTTGTCCATCAAGATAGTAGAAAGGAAAACCTCTATTTGTCAAATTCCTGCCTATTAAATCAAGCATTTTTGTAAATTGCGAGAAAATCAGCACTCTTCTGCCTGCATCCTTTGATTCCTCGATAATTTGCATAAGCTGCTCAAATTTCGCTGAGCTACCAGTATAACCATCAACAAAGAGTGCGGGGTGACAACAAATTTGTCTTAACCTTGTTAACCCTGCTAAAATCTTAATTCGATTTTTACGTAATGTATCCTTATCTAAATGCTTAAGTGTATCGTGCCTGAGCTTCGATAAATAGGCGGCGTATAGCTTTTTCTGATCCGGTAGTAAATCGACTAATGTCATTTCTTCCATTTTTTCCGGTAACTCTAATAGTACATCTTCTTTCAGCCTACGTAGCATAAATGGTCGGATCCGTCTTGCAATGGTCTTTCTTGTTAGATTACTGTATTCCTTTAACCCATGGAATAGATCTGGGAAGACTACATGGAAAATTGACCATAGCTCTTCAAGAGAATTTTCAATTGGGGTACCAGTTAGAGCAAAACGGTGACTAGCCTGTATTTTCCTAGCGGCCCTTGCTGTTTGCGTCATCGGGTTTTTAAAAGCTTGTGCCTCGTCAAAAAACACGGAATGAAAGGTTTGTTTTTCATACCAATGAATATCGCTACGTAACAATGGATATGAAGTAACGATTACATCCACATCCAAAACGGATCGTTGTATGGAATGCCGTTCATTTTTATTTCCGTCCATCACTACTGCTTGAATCTCAGGAGCAAACTTGAATATCTCATTTAGCCAATTATAAGTTAACGATGATGGACAAACGATTAATACAGGATGTTTCTTTTTTCGAATAACTGACAACTCCGAAAGGATAAACGTAATACTTTGTAATGTTTTACCTAAGCCCATATCGTCAGCTAAAATCCCGCCAAAACCAAAGCTTGCAAGTGTCTTCATCCACTGAAACCCGTGGATTTGGTAATCTCGCAAAATGGATTTCACTTGCTGAGGAACTTCGAATTTATTGATGTCCCGATTATATATATTTTCTAAAAATTCACGGAGTGATTTTTCATACACAAGTACATTTTCATCATCGATTGTGCTCAAAGCTTTGATCCCTTGAACAAATGGAATTTGGATTCCATCTACCAAATCATTTTGCTCAACTGGGAGGGCATATAAAAAACGGTGTATTTCTTCTATTTCCTTTGTTTCCAATGATAAAAGCGACCCGTTTTTTAAACGATAGTATTTTCGTTTTTCCTCTAAAGCTAATAACAGTTCTTTGATTTGTTTTTCGGGAATACCATCCATTTCAAATTTGAATTCCAGCCAATTGGTTCTATCTTTTTGCGCTTTAACTCTAATTCTTGGACGGGGATTTCCTCTAAAAATTCGATTTCGCACTGAGGTTGTTGCATAAATTTGTACATCCTTCTGAAGTTTAGGAATGATATGATACAAAAACACATATTCTAATTCCTCGTTATGTAAGAAATACCCACTATCTGTTTTTGTAAACTCACCTTCCTTCATTAACTGAAGGATCGTTTCCTCTTTTTCTAAATCTCTAATTACCTCCTTGCTTAGATGGTGCTCCGTATCTTCCAAAGGATTCAATACAATATTTTCATAATGAAACTCTAAACTTGCTAGAAGGCGATTTTTCACCCGATCTAAATATAGCTTAGCGATTAACGGTGTTTGATTCATTTGCTCCAAGATACTTTCAGATAAATGAACCTTACCTAATCTTTTTAAACTAGGTATCACCATTTCTTTATAAAAATTAAACTGCTCAGATGAAATTGTGATATGGCCATTCCCTGATTCTTTCAATAATTGTTGAATATATGTAAGCTTTTCAAAATCCTCGTTACTCAAATCGAATAATTTCCCATTAAATAGTGCGGTATGGTAGGATTCCAAGATTATTAATTTTTCTACTCCCTTTACCTTCAGTTGGTAATTTTGTTCTGCAGCTTCCATAAACGAAAATTGTAAAGGTAAAGACCCATTTTTAAAACAAAGTCCATCATATACATTTCCGCCATAGCAAAGCTTAACTGATGGTACTTTTGTAAGGATATGCTTAAGATTGTCCCATGAAGATGGAGGAATAGTTATCATATGATGATTTATTGGATGATCTAATTGCTTATGCAATGTTGTTTTATACACTACTTCATCACTTAAAACATCTATAAGCTGCTGAATAACAAGATCCATTTCTTTTTGAAAGCAATGTTTAATTGGGTCGTATGTAAAATTAGATGAAAGAGAGTATGCATTCCCCTCCTTCAGATTTTCTAAAAATTCCCGAATATGTTGAACGCTAATTCCTTCTATATTCATTTCCATTCCGAAAATATATCTTTCGTCATCTGTTCGAATCGGCTTACATATAAATTCTATATTAAGTAATTGCCTATCTTCAAAATGAAGGCGATGAGCGATTGAACGTTTTTTTCCTTTGAAAAGCTTTATTAGATTATCAGATTGTTCCTGAATTGGAACTGTAATTTGTCGTTTATTTGAAACTATTGGTAGCTTTCCCTTTTGTTGATATTCATAAAGAGCTAATAGAACTGCTGCGATATGCTGACAATCCTTTTGAAAAGAAGCAAGACTAGGACAACTACAATTTGCTTTAAAACTTTGTCCATCTTTATGTACGACGACTTGAAAGTCTTCCGTTCCTGTTACTAATGCTTCGCAATTATCAGAAGTAATTCGTTCAAGTATTACTTTATTCGTCCGATAAAAAGCCTCCCCTCTTTTGAAGGAGACAATTCCGCACATTTCTTTAATCATTTTTGGAGTTAACTTCAAATTCAATTGTACTGTTCCTCCTAAGGGTGATCTTCTACCCTTCATTCTATCATGTTATAACCAGTAAATTAAATTGAACTAACTTATTAACTATTTCATTGAAAATAAAAGGTTTTTTATCATTTATACACGAATATAATCTTTTATATGGATAAAGGGGGTAAAAATAGGTGTCCAAGAATACTAGTTCAACAAATGTAAAAAAATACACCATTGAGCAGTTTCTCAACTCCGAGTCGGTAATCTATAATTCTATTTCTTACGATGAAAAAAATGTGTTATATTCCAGTGATAAAAATGGGATATATAATGCATACATTGTTTCTTTGGAGGATGGTTCACAAAAACAAGTGACTCACTCTTCAGACAATGCTATCCATGCTATCTCATTCTTCCCTCAAGACAATCGCTTTTTATTTTTAAGTGATAATGGCGGTAACGAAATTTTGCATATTTATGTACAAAATGAAGATGGCACTACCATTGAATTAACAACAGGGGAACAGGAACGTGCAGAATATTATCAATGGAGCAGAGATGGAAAGAGCTTTTTTTATGGTTCTAATAAAAGAAATCCAAGCTACATGGATGTTTACGAAATGGATATTGAAACATTTGAGGCTACTTGCATCTTCACCAATAATGAAGGATATGAATGTAGAGCTATTTCACCGGATAAACGTTTTCTTGCATTAGCTAAGGTGAATAACTCAAATGACTCCAATATATATTTATATGACCGGGAACTCGAACTTATAAAACATATCAGCCAGCATGAAGGTGATGTTAATTATATTCCACAGAAGTTCAGCAAGGATTCTAAGCAATTATATTATTTAACAGATAAATATTATGAATTTCAATATTTGAACAAATATCATATCGATACTAATACTACTGAAGAAGTAGTGAAGGAAAATTGGGATATCATGCATTCCTTCTTCTCTCAAGACTTTCATTATCTTGTCTATGAGATTAATGAGGATGCGAAATCTGTAGTTAAAATCGTTAATGTTACAACGAATCAATTGTTAGAGCTTCCTGACTTACCAGAAGGACAGATTGTAGATGTAAAGCTTTCGAAAAGCGAACAATTAATTACTTTCCAATTTAACAGCTCTAACTCACCTTCGAATATACATGCTTACAATCTGGAAAACAAAGAATGGAAGCAGCTGACAAATACGCTTAATCCCGAAATTGATCAACAAGATTTAGTAACAGCTGAAGTCATTCGCTATCCATCCTTTGATGGACTAAATATTCCAGCAATCTATTATAAACCTGTTATTCGTAATGAGGAAAAGGTGCCAGCTCTTGTCTATGTACACGGTGGTCCTGGTGGGCAATCCAGAACGGAATACAATCCAATATTTCAATATCTAGCTAATCAAGGATATGCTATCCTAGCCGTTAACAATCGAGGAAGTTCTGGTTATGGAAAATCTTTCTTCAGCGCAGCAGATCTTCAGCATGGAGAAATTGATTTAGAAGATTGTATACAGGCAAAGACATTCCTTCAAGCACAGGACTATATTGATGGCAACAAAATCGGGATAATTGGTGGAAGCTACGGTGGATATATGGTGTTGGCAGCACTTGCCTTCAGACCAGATGAGTTTAATGTAGGAATAGATATTTTCGGTGTTTCTAATTGGGAGCGAACATTGAAGAGTATTCCGGCATGGTGGGAAAGCGTTAGGGATGCTCTTTATAAAAAACTTGGTAATCCTTATACTCAAACAGAGTATATTCGAAGTATCTCTCCATTGTTCCATGCGGAAAAGATAATCAAGCCATTAATTGTTTTGCAGGGTGCTAATGACCCACGTGTTTTACAGGTTGAATCCGATGAAATCGTTGCTGCGCTGCAAAAAAATAATGTTCCTGTAGAATATGTGGTCTTCCCAGATGAGGGCCATGGGTTTATGAAAAAAGAGAATAGAATAACTGGTTATCAATCAGTCCTCGTATTTTTAAATAAATATTTAAAACAAGCATAATAAAGTAAAAAGGAACAGATAGCTGTTTTTTTCTGTTCCTTTTTTCTAATTAACATAAAGAGAATTATTCTGCTAATTTTGTTAAAATAAAGGAAGAGTATTCATTCAAGGAGCTGGCATTATGAAGAACATTATTCTTTTTGATGGTGTATGTAATTTCTGCAGTCAAAGTGTACAATTTATCATCAAAAGAGACCAAAAACATGCTTTTCATTTTGCGTCTTTACAAAGTGAAATTGGTCGAAAACTAATAAATGAGTATGGCTTAGAAGGAAATATAAACAGTGTTGTTTACATTTCCAACGGGTTAGCTTATAAAAAGTCCGATGCTGCATTGCAGATTTGTCGTAAGCTAAGCGGATTATGGAAAACATTATATATATTTTATTTTGTTCCAAGGCCGATTAGAAATGCTGTATATGATTACATTGCGAAAAATCGCTATAAATGGTTCGGAAAGACGGAAAGTTGTATGATTCCCTCCCCTGATATAAAAAGTAGATTTTTGGAGTAGTACAATTTATGTTAGTTTACATAATAAAATTACTGTAAATTATTTATTAAAAATATTGGGAGGAATTTTATTCCTGCCCAGCGAATAAAACTAATAAACATTGTTTTTTTCCAAAACCTAATCATTTCTGGAGGATGCTATGAGTGTTCCAACAAATGAAACGAAACAAAAAAGAACATTGTGGCAATGGATTAGTTTTATTACCCCCTATCTATACTCGACGGGCATTGTATTGATTATTGGTTGGATGCTGAGTGCAGCTGTTATAAATGGCATCGACACAGTAACAAACCGTTCGTGGAAGGCTTTTTTTCTGCTACCAAACGAAAATATTCATTCTAGCGATCAGTCCTGGGTCAATATGATTACCCAATCTATCATTGACTCAAATTTAAATAACGTAATTTTTCGTGGCATCTTTTTACTCTTAATTTGGATTACCTTATTTCTAATGATTCCCGTTGCTTTTACCCGCTTAAAACGATTCAAACTGTTTAATTTTGAGTTTGAAGTGGAAGATAAAGAACAAGCAGCAATTCAAACCGTTGAGATTAATGGCGGAAAGGCGAAGCTAATGGCTTATTTAACAAGTGATGACGCTGCTGGAAAATTATTTGACTTTTTAGAAGGGACAGTCATCAATTATCAAGATGCACTTATGTATTTTCTTGAAGAAATACAACTCGGATATCGCCAACATTTTAACGCATCATTTAGCTATATGGTGCAAAAGGACGGTATTCCTCCTCTAATCAAGTATTTAGTGGATGAATCGATAGAAACGGGAGAAGCTGTTTTAAAGAACAAAACAGATAATGATAACTTATTAAAGAAAAATTATCTCGTTTATTATTTTTGCTTTGAAAATAATACCTTTACAACTATCCTCAGCAGTTATCAACATCAGTTTGATATCTTTGATAAATATTTACTTGAATCGCTTCATAATATTATTAATAAAAATGTAGAAAATATTGAATACATGGTTGCGCTCACTTTAGAGGATGAAGACGATGAATCCTCATAAGACAATCCTTGACGAAAAAGAGGATTGTCCACTAATATGTAAGAAAAGGAGGTGTAAAGATGAACTCACATTTTCAAATCCCTATTCAAACTAATAAAGTAAAGAAACGTGCTGAAAAAAAACTAATGGAAATGAAAGCAAACAAAAAAAGTGCCCGTTCTGCTACCAATTCATTTGTAAAACCTGTTCGTATCAGTAAAGACGATCCAATTGTAAAACGTATGCTGGGGCAACTATAAAAAATTAAACTCTCCTTGTTCCCTTTTGATTTAAGAGCTTAGAATGCTTTCTGGCCATCTCCTGCATAATAATGGAATTGCCAACTAAATCAGATGGTTGCCCCACCGATAAATTATTTAAATTCAAATCTTTTAGCCCTTTAAACCGCTCACCTCGTAAATATCTTTTATAAAGTTCCAGAGTCCGCATAAGTGTCTCACCTTTTCATCTCTATATGTACTTTATCATATTCTTATTGAATTCCTCTGGCTAATAAAATTATCAAAGGAATACTAATTTTTAATTACATAAATTAACTGAAAAAACGTGATCAACTTCTTATTCTTCATTATGGAAGTTATTAATGCTGGTTAATATGTGTAAATACATCTTCTAAACTTTGATAACCCTTTAACTCTCCATCCTCTTCCTGTATTGTCCAATCTTGATGTTGTAATGCTAGCCCACCGTCGTGATCTTTTTTATAAGGCATATTTACCATATAGATTCTTCCATCTTTTCTGACGGTATATCCCAAATAATATGTATCTCCCGCTCCCTCTTCTTCATATATGCCAATATCCTCTAAATTGTATTTCATCATTAGTTCCTTTAAATGCTTATTCATATCATTTTTTAGTTGTTCATATGGAATATATTCCAACTTAATCCCTCCCACGCTTTTTCCATATTGTATCCATTAAACAAAAAAACAACCAAATTAGTTGTTTCAGACTGTAGACAAACTATTTTTGGAGAGTTCAGATGCTAAAAAATAGTTTGTCTCTTGTTTTATGGCAAATTTATCCAACAACATTTATACGTAGTGCTTTCTATGCTACAATTTACTATAAGTGAGGAAGGTGTCTTATGAAAATATCCGTTTATGTTGCAAGTGCATTTAGCAAGGATCATAAAGGTGGTAATAAAGCAGGAGTGGTATTTATTGAGAATACATTGACCACTACTCAAAAAATGGCAATAGCCAAACAACTGGGCTATGCGGAAACCGCATTTATATCAGAATCTAAAATTGCTGATTATAAATTTGAGTATTTTACACCAAAAGAAGAAGTTGATTTATGTGGTCATGCCACAATTGGCTCATTCGCGATACTGATGCATTTAAATAAACTTTTCAGGAATCGCTATACGATTGAAACGAACAGCGGTGTTCTTACTATTACCATAAAAGATGACATCATATTCATGGAACAAAACAAACCGATATTCTATGATGTTGTATCTCCAAACGAGATCATCGACTGTTTTGACATTAAAGCTATAGACAATAAATACCCAATTCAAATTGTCTCCACGGGCTTAAAAGATATTTTAATTCCTATAAAAAGCGAAACACGATTACATGCACTGCAACCTAATTTTGAAAAAATTAAAGAAATCAGCAAGTATTATAATGTTGTCGGGATGCATCAATATACTTTTAATGACAATCGAATTATATGCAGAAATTTTGCTCCACTATACGACATCAATGAAGAAGCAGCGACTGGAACTTCAAACGGTGCATTAGCTTGCTACCTTTATGAACAGCAATTCTTGCAAAAAGAAGTCTATGTATTTGAACAAGGTTATTCTTTACACTCGCCTTCCGAAATATTAGTTAAATTAGCAACCAATAGCAAGAATGAAATAGAAAAAGTTTATGTTGGCGGCAAAGGCTATTACTGTGAAACTAAGTGTTTAAATGTAGAAAATATTGAGTGAAAATAAAAAAACACCGAATAAATAGGTTGAGAAAATAATTTCTCAACCTCAGATTGTAGACAAAGTATCTGATTATTCGATACTTTGTCTTTTTTTCTAGGTAAAATAGAGAAAAGGAGCTGATTTAGATGTTGAAATAACAAGATATGAATTAACGAGATCAAATTGGTTTTTATTCTTTAGATGATCTTGTTCCACAGGAACATTTGTTAAGAGATATTGATAAGTATGTTGATTTCAATTTTATTTATGAATTAGTAGACGATAAATATGATGAAAATAATGGTAGACCTAGCTTAGATCCAGTTTTATTAATCAAGTTACCATTATTTCAATATTTATATGGTATTAAGAGCATGAGGCAAACAATTAAAGACATAGAGGTTAATGTGGCTTTCCGTTGGCTTTTAGGATTGGATATGAAAGATTTTTTTGCCTATTTCTGTGTTTTAATTCAAAAATAGAGAAATAGATAAAAAAACAAACACATTATTTAATTGAACAATGTGTTTGTCTTCAATCTGAAACAATTTGGTTGTTTTATAAAAATAATCTTATTGTCCAATATATTGATCAAGAAAATCAGCCACAGCTGTATAGGCAGTTATATTATTTTTTAGCTTCACAAAGAAATGACCTTCGTCTTCAAAGCGGATGTAAGTAACAGGGTGATTTCTTTCCTTCAATTCATGAACAATTTGTTCGGCCTCTTCAATTGGAACGCGCGGATCATTTGCTCCATGAAGCACCATTAAAGGACTTGTAATTGCTTTTGTACGATGGATTGGATCAATTTGATTGAAAAATTCACCGTCTTCTTCAATACTGCCGTATTCTAGCTCCCGCAATTTCCGACGCCATGATCCTGTGTTTTCCAAAAAGGTTTTAAAACTTGAGATTCCTACGATATCAATAGCTGCTGACCAAATTTTAGGATAATGAGTAATCGCAGCAAGCACCATAAACCCTCCGTAGCTTCTGCCCATAATAGCAATTTTATCAGGATCGGCATTCCCTTCTGATTTTAACCATTCTACCAGTTCTGTTAAATCCCTTACAGAATCCATTCTTTTCCGAACATCATCTAAATGTGTATATGTTTTTCCATAGCCAGTACTTCCCCTTACATTTGGAGTACATACAGCATAACCTCTATTCAAAAAATATTGTAGAAACGGATTGTACACCGCTCTAATCTGGCTTTCCGGACCGCCATGAACGAAAACAACGACCGGTAGCTTTTCCAATTGGTGCTTTGGCTTATAATAAAAAGCAGGCACTTCCAATCCGTCAAATGATTGAAAATGGATTAATTCTGGTTCCACTAATTGTTCTTCAATCATTGGAGACTGCGAAACATATGTCAACCTTCTCGCTTTGTACGTTTTTACATCTAGCTCCCAAATATCAGATGGATATTTCGGTCCATTAAAGACATAGGCAACCTTGGAATCATCCGGAGAAAAAGTTAATTCGGATATAACGCCGATTGGGGTTTCCCAGTTTGAAAATCTCTTTTCAACAAGATTATAAATGATCCCTCTTGAAATTCCGCCTTCATTTACACTATAAGCAAGCAAATTTTTATCATTGCTTATCGTTAATTCTTCTAAATCCCAATCTCTTTCATCCAGCCATGTCATATTCGTAGTGGCCAAATCTATTGTTGCAATACCCATAAATTCACGATCTTTATTTGTTAAAAAGTAAAGATGGTTTCCGTCTTTGCTAAACTGCGGTGATAAGAATATTGCCTCACCATCGTGTTCGGTTAACCATCTTACTTCACCAGATTTTAACTCCAATAAGCCAAGATCATTATCAAGATTCGATCCTGTTTTTTGAATAAGCAGAGACTTGCCATTTGGATGCCATTTTACTACTGAATAAGTTCCATCTTGTGAATACACAGGACGAAATTCTAGTGTTTCAAGATTTTGAATATAAAGGTCAAAAAATGCTGGATGACGGCGATTGCTTGACCAAGCTATCCATTGTCCATCAGGAGAACTGCCTCCATATTGATGAATATGATCAGGTGAATCGGTTAACGGGATGATTTCACCTTGTTCCTTAAGTAAGAAAAGCTGCTCTTTTTCATTTACACCAACATCCATTCCAATCACCCGATAATTGGTACCTGGAATGTATTTCACAAAAATAATTCGTTCTTCCTTGAAAGAAATTTGCGATGGCCAGCCTTTTTCTGTCCCCAGCTCCCATACTTGTGGGAGTCCGGTATAATTGGTAATAAAGCTCAAGACTTCACCATCAGGATGATAAACAGGATTTCCTGCAGATCTGACATGTAGATATGGTTTTACATCTATCCAATTCATGCTGGGTCCCCCTAATAATTTTTCGTTCAGCGTTTTTGTAAAAGCGGTTCACTTATCTCTTGAATGCCTGCAAGACCTATTATCGTTAAAAATATCTTTTGTGCGCCAAAATAAGCATCCTTTGGATCAAAAAATTCATTTAATGTATGTACTCCTCCAAATTCACCACCACCACCAAGCGTTACTGCAGGAATCCCTAAACTAATCGGAACATTAGAATCCGTGCTGCTCGGTGCATCAAGGATTTGTTGAAAACCTAGTGCTTTTGTTGCAGCTAAAGCTGTTTGTACAATCACTGTATCTGGTGCTTGTGTGCCTGCTGGCCGATCTCCTACAAGCTCTAGCTCTACTTTTACGGAATCCGTTTCCCAACGCTTGTTTTCTTCTTCTGCAGCAAGTTTAATAGCAGCTAAAATTTGTTCCTCCACTTTCAATAATTCTTCTTGTGAGGTAGAGCGGATATCGACAAGCATACTCGCTTTTTGTGCAATAGTATTAACAGAAGTACCGCCGTTAATGGTCCCAACTGTAAAAGTCGTTTTCGGATCCCAGGGAACCTTTAATTCAGAAATTTTCGCAATCGCCCTTCCTAAAGCATGAATTGCACTCGGCTTTCCAAAATCACCAAAACTGTGTCCACCGGGACCATAATAACTAACATTATAACGATGACTTCCTGTAGCAAGGTAGGTTGTCCGCTCCGGATCACCAGGCTCAATCGAAATAAATCCGTCAATATCATCTCTATTTTGAAAAAGAGCTTTGACTCCTCGTAAATCACCTAGCCCCTCTTCCCCTACTGTTGCGCAAAAGATAATATCCGCATTCGTTTGTATATTTGCTTCATCCAAAGCGCGGACCATTGTTAACACAACCGCTAATCCTCTGCCATCATCAGCAATACCTGGGGCAAATATTTTTCCGTCTTTTAGCTTTGGTTCGACATCCGTGCCTTCAGGAAAAACAGTATCTAAGTGAGCAGATACCACTAGTTTTGGTCCTTTTCCACTTCCAGGTCGAACACCAAATACATTACCTGCACTGTCCACTGTCACATCTTTCAAGCCTAACTCTATTAATCGAGTTTTATAAACCTCTCCCCGAGCTTCTTCTTGAAAAGTTGGTGCTGGAATTGCTGTTAATTCCATCTGCTCTGCTACTGTTCTCTCATTATCTAACTTAATAAACTCTAATCCTTCTTTTACTTGCATGTTCGAAAGAATTTTTTCAAATGTCTCTTCAACTGTCTTTGTGACCATCTTTTCGAGGAGCCTCCTTAAAAATATATATAGTTCACATCATTAATTATATTCTTAATATTCGAGATTTTACTAATGAAATGCTCAAAAGAAAAGACTAGCACGTCATGCTAGTCTCTGGATCAATCCTCATCCTTCACATCTAAATCTTCCGGAATCGGCTCACTTAAATAATCCTCAATTAATATTCTCATTTTTTCCATTTGTTCTAAATGGGTATTAAACTGCTCTTGATTGATTAGATATTGCTTGCCATCATGTACCGCTTTAATTCTTTTTTGTTGAATTAGTTTTTCGATATAGGATTCTGGCAATGATAAATATTCTGCTGTTTCTTTGATTGATAAATACAAAAGTACCACCTCATTACGTTGCTAGTTTTACCCTTATCCATCCTCTAACACTATTAATAAACCAAATGCAAGTTGCTTTTTCGAGTTCTTCGAGTAAGATTACTCTTTCTTTTATTTCTCCGTTTTCGAGCAAGTTTTGGCGAAATGTACCTGCGAGCAACCCACAATCCTGCGATGGTGTCCATAATTGTCCATCTAATTCTACTACAACGTTCCCATTCGTAAATTCCGTTATCTCGCCGTTTTGATTCCACAATAGCACATCAAAACTTTCTGGATGCTCTGATTTATGTTCTATGTACATTTTTCGATTCGTCGTTTTATGGTAGAAAAATGGATCATTTTTATTAATTGGTGTAGATGCAATGGATACACTCTGATTGTCTGCGAACGGGATGATTTTCTCTCCATTAATTTTTATAAGTCCATTTTTTTCAACTAATAATCGTACCTTCACTATGTCATTTTGGTGATTATCTGCAATATGTTTTAATTTCATTCGGACCTTATCGAGATCTAACGAAAAACCAAAATATTCAGCAGAGTTTCGTAGTCTTTCCAAATGATATTCCAGTAAAATATACTTCCCTTTTTCTAATTTTAAGCTTTCTAACAACTCAAATGAAGGTCGCTTCACAGTTAACAAAGATGCTTTCGTCATCATTTCGTTGTACTCGTCTTCTGAAGTGGAATCCCATGTGATCCCACCTCCAACTCCATATGTAGCAGTTTTCGTCTGATTATCAATAACAACAGTTCGAATCGGTACATTAAAAATAGCTTCGTTATTTGGTGTTATGTAGCCAATTGCACCGCAATAAACCTCACGTGGAGTTTCCTCCAATTCTGAAATCAATTTCATTGTGCTGATTTTTGGTGCACCAGTTATCGAACCACAGGGAAAGAGCGCACGAAAAATCTCAAGTAATTGCGTTCCTGATGTTGTTTTCGCTGTAATAGTAGAAGTCATTTGCAAAACGGTTGGATAAGGTTCAATCTCAAAAATCTTTTCCACTTTGACAGAGCCGGACTCTGCGATGGATCCTACATCATTCCGCAGCAAATCCACAATCATCAAGTTTTCCGCACGATTTTTCTCTGAATGATATAACCATCTGGCCAGTTCCTTGTCTTCTTCCGTTGTTCTCCCTCTTTTAACGGTACCCTTCATCGGCTTAGTGATGATTTTTTGACCATCCCATCTAAAAAATAATTCCGGGGAAGCGGAAAGGATACTATAATCCCCAATATGTAAATAGGCGCTATATTGGGAGGTCTGTGCCCTCGAAAGTTGCTGATAGAAAGAAAAATCATCCCCATGAAAAGTGGCCGATAACCTATTTGTATAATTCACTTGATAGGTATTTCCATTTTCAATGGCATTTTTAATAGATTGAATGTTCGATTGGTATTGTTCTTTCGTTACTGTCGATTTCCAATCTGATACTGAGTAGTCTTGAGAATTACTAAATTCCGCTTCATGGGGATCACGGAAAATCCCAAACCATAATAAAGGCATTTTCGCATTGCTATTCACCTGAAATGCGGGTTCAAAGGCAGGAGCCGCTTCATAGGAAAGGTACCCTGCTGCGTAATATCCTAATTGGACAGCGGATTGAATTTCTTCCAAACACGATATAACTTCATTTATTTGGCTAGTTGATATCGTTTTTATAGGTTCGGAAAATGCTAGAGGATTCGGTTTTCCATTCTGATCAGCAAATTCAAAAAACAAAAAAGGATGTTGCTTCATACGTATTCCCCTTTAGCAATTGGTTGTTTTTTAAAGAAATTTGCTAAAAGCTCTAGTCCATGTTCGGTCATTATCGATTCAGGATGAAATTGAACCCCTTCTATTTTATAGACTTTATGACGAATTCCCATTATGGCACCGTCTTCACTTTTAGCAGTTATTTCTAGACAATCTGGCAATGTGGATTCATCTACTATTAAAGAATGGTATCTAGTCACTTTATAGGGATTTTTTATTTGATGAAACACCGAATTTCCATCATGATGTACTATTGATTGTTTTCCATGTACCGGCTCTTTTGCTTTTTTAATCGTTCCTCCAAATACTTGGGCAATCGCTTGATGACCGAGACAAACGCCTAGGATTGGAATGACTCCTTTAAAGTGATGAATAACCTCTAAACATACCCCTGAATCAGATGGATTACCAGGACCAGGTGAGAGCAAGAGAAAATCAGGTTGTAATTTTTCAATATCTGATATAGTTATTTTGTCATTTCGAAAAACCATGATCTCTTGTCCTAACTGTTTTACATATTGGACAAGATTATATGTAAAAGAATCGTAATTATCTATGATTAAAATCATGTTTGTCACCTTTCGAATGAAAACTTTTGGATTCTCGAATAAATAAAAGGAAGCCTGAGCTCTCCAACACTAATGTATCATAGTGTTGGGTGTCAGGCACGATAAACTTTTTATTCGGGATGCCAATCCCTTCCGAATTCAAGTGTAATCCATGTTTTATTATGGAAGAATACTTTTCCATGTGATGGTTCGCTAAAGTCCCAAGCTAGATTACCAGACGAATGTTCAGTAACTGCTGTCCACGTTTTACCTGAGTCATGTGTTACGACCATATATAAGAGTTTGCTTTCTTGATATGAACTAGCAAATTTAATAATCGGTATTATCCCATCAGAACTCGAGAAAAATACTGGTTTTGTAATATCTCTTGCTATATCTTTATACTGTTCAGGTATTGGCAGCAGTTGTTTCCTCCACTTTTCCCCCCCATCTGTTGATTCCAAGAGATAAGGCGCTTCGAGATCAGCTTTGTTGCTAATACTTATCCAACCGTGTTTTTTATTAATAAAAGTTAACCCTACTTTCTTGCCATCTAAAAAAGTACTATTTTCTTGATCATTAATATGAGAAATAGTTTTCCATTCCTCACCTTGATTGGTTGTAAATAATATTTTTACCGCTTCACCATGTAATGGAGGGTCTTCTTTTATCATTGCCCAACCAATGTTGTTATCAATGTAAACAGTATTAGCACTAAACCACTGCGGAAAATATAATCCTGATTTTGCATCATAGCCAATATCACCTAGATGAGCATTAAGATTTTGTGGTATACTACCATTTTTATAAAACATTGGCATAACTAGAATAAAAAGAATAAGAATGACAGCTGCTATACTAAGCTTAATGATAATACCACTTTGTTTTATCTTGTTAAAAATGCTTTTCTTACTTTTTTGATGCATTTTTATATTGAAAAGAATAGCCTGTTGTGCTGCTTCGGATAAATCATGTATTCGCCAGCCGTTTCTTATTTTTTTCTCTAACTCATTCATAGAATCGTTCAAGAACCTCGCCCCCTTTGAGCTTCTGTTGAATCATTTTTAAGGAACGATGATACGTAACACGAACCTTGGCGGAGCTGCATTTTAAAATACTTGCAGTTTCCGAGATTGAAAATTCTTTTACAGCTCTTAAAAAGACGACGTCCCGATAATCCTTTTTAAGAGACATGATTGCTTCCATAATTTCTTTGGTTTGTTCGTTTTGTTCGTAGATGAGATCGGGACTCATTTCTTCTTTAGTCTTAGCAATTATTTGTGATTTTTGTGTTTTCATTAATTCCTTTGCATTTTTCCTATTTCGGTCAACCGCTAAATTCCTTGCAATAGAAAATAACCATGTTTTTGGGCTGCTATTCCCTTTAAATTGATGCAAATGATTAAACGCTCGGATATATACATCTTGAACAATATCCTCTACATCCGTACCACCAGTAAAATAAATTAAAAAATGATACACATCATTACTATATAAATTGAACCATTGTTCAATAATGTCCTCCCCCGTCATCGTATCCCTCCCAAGCCCATTATATCGGAACATTTATAAGACTGACGGAAAAGAGAAAATGTTACAAAAAATTTAATTTTTTTCATGTGACCTGTTCCCAGTTCTATGTGCCCTTTTTTTCACCTAATGTGACAAATTCGACTTATTATGTGCCTTACCAACTTATGTGCTCCCTCATTCCAATTTAATGTGACACGTTCACAATTCTATGTGCCCTGCTTTACAACTAATGTGACCCATTCCCCTTTTTATGTGCCCTTCCATTTCTTGTGCTCCCCAATTCCAATTTATTGTGACCCGTTTGCTGTTCTATGTGCCCTGCTTTCCATCTAATGTGACCCATTCTCCTTTTTATGTGCCCTTCCATTTCTTTCACTCCCCAATTCCAATTTATTGTGACCCGTTTGTTGTTCTATGTGCCCTACTTTCCAACTAATGTGACCCATTCTCCTTTTTATGTGCCCTTCC